>CAYYNJ010000068.1:3658-11965 GCA_964472775.1 uncultured Spirochaetaceae bacterium | reverse complement strand
CCCCCTGCCAGGAGGTGGTGGAAAGGGATCCCGACCTCTCCCCCCTGCCGGTGCTGACCTGCTGGCCCGGCGACGGAGGCCCCTTCTTCACCCTCCCCATGGTGATCACCCGGGACCCGGAAACGGGAAGCCAGAACATGGGGATGTACCGGATGCAGGTTTTCGACAAAACCACCACGGGGATGCACTGGCACCTCCATAAAGACGGGGCCCACTTCTATCAGAAATACAAGGAAAGAGGGGAAAAAATGCCCGTGGCGGTGGCCCTGGGGGGCGATCCGGCGGTGACTTACGCCGCCACGGCCCCCCTGCCCGAGGGAATCTCCGAGCTTTTCTTTGCCGGATATCTACGGGGCAAGCCGGTGGAGACGGTGAAGTGCCTTACCTGCGACCTACAGGTGCCCGCCCAGGCGGAGTTCATCCTGGAAGGATACGTGGACCCCGCGGAACCGCTGCGCCGGGAGGGCCCCTTCGGGGATCACACCGGCTACTACAGCCTCTGCGACGACTACCCGGTGTTCCACGTCACCTGTATCACCCGGCGTAAAAACCCGGTCTATCCCGCCACGGTGGTGGGAAAGCCTCCCATGGAAGACTGCTACATGGCCAAGGCCACGGAGCGCCTTTTCCTGCCCCTGCTGAAGAAGATGCTCCCCGAAATCGTGGATCTGAATCTGCCCCTGGAAGGGGTCTTCCACAACTGCGCCGTAATATCGGTAAAAAAACGGTTTCCCGGCCACGTCCACAAGGTGCTCAACGCCCTTTGGGGTCAGGGGCAGATGATGTACACTAAAATGATCATCGTGGTGGACCACGATGTGGACGTTCAAGATCTGAGCACGGTGATGTGGAAGGTGTTCAACAACATCGATGCCCGGCGGGACCTGATTCTCTCCGACGGTCCCCTGGACGCCCTGGATCACGCCTCGGTCCTCGCTGGACAGGCCCAGCCCGCCGTCGGTTGAGGGCCCGGTTCCGTTTCGGCACCCGGCTGGGGGTGGATGCCACCCGCAAGGGCGCCCTGGAGGAGCATCCCCGGGAATGGCCCGACGACATCGACATGTCGGAAGAAGTAAAGAATCTGGTGGACCGGCGCTGGAAGGAGTACGGCCTTCATGAGTGAACAAAAGCCCGCCTTTCTGACAGCCCCCGGCGCCTTCCTGTCCCGGGAACTTCGGCGGGGCCGGGGGGTGAGCCGGGCGGTGATGATGGAACACACCCTCTTCTCCCTGCCCCTGGCGGCGGCGGCGCTGCTCCTGGAAACCTCGGGGCGCCCCTCCGTTTCCACCCTGATCTGGGTATTCCTGGCGGTTTTCGGAGCCCGGAACGGGGCCAACGCCCTGAACCGTATCATCGACCGTAAGATCGACGAAGAAAACCCCCGTACCGCCGGCCGGGATCTGCCCGCAGGCCGGGTAAAAATGCGGGATCTCTGGATCTTCACGGTTTTCTGCCTGGTGCTTCTGGCGGTGTCGGCTTTCATGCTGAATCCTCTCTGCGTTCTGCTGCTGCCTGCGGCGGCGGTGCTGATCGGGGGCTACTCTTTCACCAAACGGTTCACCTTTTTCTGCCACTACTGGCTGGGGGTTACCTGCGCCGCCGCGGTGATGGGCAGCTTTCTTGCCGTGACGGGACGGTTTGAACTGCGGTTCTTCCCTCTCACCGCTGCGGCAGCCCTCTGGGTGGCGGGTTTCGACATCCTCTACGCCCTGCAGGACATAAAACACGACCGGGAAAAGGGACTCCATTCGGTGCCCGCCCGGTTCGGCCGGACCGGGGGGCTTATCATGGCCGGCCTTTCCCACCTGGGCGCGGCGGCGGGATTTATTCTGAACGGATATTTTTACGGCCTGGGGCTCTGGTACTACCTGGGCATCGGCGCCGCAGCACTGCTCATGATAGCCCAGAACCAGATTGCCCGGCGGGGCTCCCCGGAGAGGATTCCCTTCGCCGCCTACAAGCTGAACCAGATCCTCTCGCCCCTGGTGTTGTTTTTTACGGTTCTGGATATCTACCTGCCCGGAGGCCTGTTTCATGGCTGATCACCCCGGTTCTCCGGCAAAACTACCCCTGATTCTGGGAATCACCGGCGCCAGCGGGGCGGTCTACGGCCTTACCCTGGCAAGGATGATCCTCGAAACAGGCACTCCCCTTTCGCTGCTGGTCACCGCCGCGGGAAAACAGGTGATGGAACAGGAAACCCGCCGGCCCTGGGAACAGTGGCGGAAGGAGCTGGCGGAAACCGGAACCCTGGACACCCCCTGCCCGGAGGAGTGGACCCATCCCTGCGCCAGCGGCTCCGCCCCGTCGGGCGGCCTGGTGGTGGCCCCCTGCAGCATGGGCACCCTGGGCCGCATCGCCGGAGGAATCTCCGGGAGCCTGCTGGCGCGGGCCGCCGATGTCTGCCTGAAAGAGCGCCGCCCCCTGATCCTGCTGGCCCGGGAGACGCCCTTGTCGGTGATCCACCTGGAAAACATGCTGCGCCTGGCCCGGGCGGGGGCGGTAATCATGCCGCCGGTACCCGCCTTCTACACCGCCCCCGGCTCGGTGGAGGACCTGGTGACCCACACCTGCCACCGGGTGATGGACCAGCTCGGCCGGCGCCCCGAAGGGGCGTTCCACTGGGGATCCCGGGAAAAGGCCCATGATTGAATTCCGGCAAACCGTCTTTCATTATCCGGGAAGAACCCTCTTCAACAACCTGAACTACCGGTTCGCGGAGGGGCGAATTCACGCCCTCATAGGCCCTTCGGGGTGCGGAAAAACCACCCTCCTCTACCTGGCCGCGGGGCTACTATCCCCCCAGGGGGGAACCGTGGCGGTACGAAGCGAACCGGTCCGCCGGGGACGGCAGAGCACGGCGGTGATCCTGCAGGACCACGGACTCTTTCCCTGGAAGAACGCCGGTGAAAACGTCGCCTTGGGCATGACCCTGCGAAATCAGAAAAACGCCCGGGCCGAAGCAGCCCGGTACTTGGAAGAGCTTGGTTTGGCGGGGATGGAACAACGGTTTCCCCGGGAACTCTCCGGCGGGGAGCGGCAAAGGCTGGCGGTGGCCCGGGCCCTGGCCATCGAACCGGACCTGCTGCTTTTAGACGAACCCTTTGCCTCTCTGGATGCTATGACCCGGGAAAAACTCCAGAACCGCCTCAGGGAGGTGCAGAACCGGCGCCGCCTTACCATGATACTCATCACCCACAGCATCGAAGAGGCGGTGTTTCTCGGCGATATCATCCATCTCATGGACAAATCCGGAGGACTGACTTCTCTTTCCAACGAGAATCATCCCGACCGTCACCGCAGCACCCGGCCCTTCTTCGACCAAACCGTGGCGGTACGGGAGCTCCTCGAGGCGGCGGGGTCATGAAGAAACTTATCTTTTCTCTATTGATCTTCCTGCTTCTATGGGGGATCTTCGCCGTCCTGGTGGACAAACCTTTCCTCCCCGGTCCCGGCGCCTCCCTGCGGGCCCTGGTTTCTCAAACCCTTCAAGGGCCCCTGTTGGTACACCTGGGTATTTCATTTCTGCGCATCCTAGCCGCCCAGGCCGCCGCCTTCCTTCCCGCCCTGCTTCTGGGGATGGCGGCGGGGTTAAACCGCCCCTTCGATGCCGCCCTGACCCCCATGATGTACCTGCTTTTTCCGGTTCCCAAGGTGGCGCTGCTCCCGGTGATCCTCCTTTTTCTCGGCCTGGGCAACCTGTCAAAAATCTTTCTGGTGGCGCTGATTCTCTTCTTTCAGTTCTACCTGAGCATCAGGGACGAAACCCGCCACATGGACCGGCGCTACTTTGACAGCCTCTACAGCCTGGGCGGCTCACGAAGAGATCTTTTTAAACACGTGATCATCCCCGCCCTGCTTCCCCGGATCTTCTCCACCTTCCGCCTCACCTTGGGAACCTCCACGGCGGTCCTTTTTTTGGCCGAAACCTTCGCCACCCGGGAGGGGCTGGGATACTACATCATGGAAAGCTGGTCCCGGCTGGAGTACGATGAGATGTATGCGGGAATTTTAGGCCTGAGCCTCATGGGCTTTGTTCTGTTTCTTCTGGTAGAGGGGCTGGAGCGGAGATTCTGCCGCTGGAGCCGCCACCCCGAGGGATAGCCGATAAGCCGGTTTTAACGAAAATCCTGACAAAAGAGCCCCTCTTTTTTACCATTCCCTGCCAATTCGAAGCCCCGCACCTTGTGACCGGCCCGGGGAGGAACTAATATTAAAATGAGGTGTATATGCAGGAAAGACCCAAGAGTGAATTGAGAAAATTCGTGGCCCCCGACTTTCTCTTCGGGGCGGGAGCCCGCCACAAGGCCGGCGAATACGCCCTGACCCTGGGAATTTCCAAGGCCCTGGTGGTTTCGGATCCCGGGGTCATCGAAGCGGGGTGGACGGCGGATGTGGAAAAATCCTTGAAGGAGTGCGGGATAATTCCGGTTCCCTTTTCCCATATCACCTCCAACCCCAAGGACCACGAAGTAGCCGCCGGAACCGAAGTGTTTATTGAAGCCCGCTGCGATGGTGTTGTGGCGGTAGGCGGAGGCAGTCCCATGGATTGCGCCAAAGGAATCGCCGTGGAGGTGGCGGAGGGCCGGAAGATCCTCGAGTTTGAGGGGGTTAATAAAATCACCCTGCCTCCTCCGCCTCTCATCTGCATCCCCACCACCGCCGGTTCCGCCGCCGAGGTCTCCCAATTCGCCATCATCACCGATACACGGAATAAAAAGAAAATTGCCATCATATCCAAGGCGCTTGTTCCGGACATCGCCCTGATTGACCCCGAAACCACCCTATCCATGGACCCCTTCCTGACCGCTTGTACGGGAATGGATGTCCTGGTTCACGCCGTGGAAGCGGCGGTTTCCAACGCCCGGTCCCCCATCACCGACCTTCACGCCCTTAAAGCGGTGGAATTGGTGGGAGAAAACCTGGTAAAGGCCATGAAGTTTCCCCGGGATAACCGCTGGCGGGAGAAAATGCTCCTGGCCAGCCTGGAAGCCGACTTAGCCTTTTCCAACGCCAGCCTGGGGGCGGTTCACGCCATGGCCCACAGCCTGGGAGGCTTCAACGATTCCCCCCACGGAGAGTGCAACGCCCTTCTTTTAGAACACGTGACGGCCTTCAATTTCTCTTCCGCCCCGGAAGCCTTCAGCCGCGTCGCCTGTGCCCTGGGTCTGAATGAAAGGCTTGGGTCTCCGGAAGAACAGAAAACCGCACTGATCGACCGGTTTCACCGGATCAGAATCGAAGCGGGCATCCATACAACCCTGAAAGATCTGGGGGTTACCCCCGGTGATATCCCCGGCTTGGCCCGGAACGCCGCCGCCGACCCCTGCCTGGTAACCAACCCCAGGGCCTTAACTCAAAAAGAAATCGAGATCATCTATGAAGAAGCCCTCTGAGGACAACGAAGACCAGACCCTTCGATCTGAAATCATCGGTATCGAAGGCCGGTCGGTCAGGAAATCGTTTTATCCGGTTCTTAAAGAAACGGTGGAAGAACTGGAAAGATACCAGGCTCTGTTAGATCAGGCCGACGATGCCATCTGCCTCTTCCAGCTCCCCGAAATGGAACTGGTGCATCAGAATAAGCGGGCCCGGCAGATCTTCCCCTCACCGCATGAACCGGTGAAATTGGGGGATCTTCTAGACCTTCCTTCGGTGAACAAGATTTACCACTGGCTGGGAGAAAATTTTCCTGGCACCCAGGCGACCCTGAATCTCCATGCCGCCCCTGCCGCCAGGCCTCATCCCATCCTGGGAACCACCCTTTCATTGGTGGTCTTCAAGGAGGTTTACTATCTCGTCCTAGTAGCCCGGGACATCACCCTGGAAGTGGAGAATGAGCGGAAGATACAGCAGTTAAACCAAGAGCTGGAGGAGAGGGTGCGGGAACGGACCAATCAGCTCGAAGACATGAACCGGAAACTTCAGAAGGCGGTAACACAGGAGGAAGAAGCCAGCCAGGCCAAAAGCCGGTTCCTGGCCAACATGAGCCACGAGATCCGCACCCCCATGAACTCGGTGATAGGGCTGTCCCTCCTCTTAGGGGAATCAGAATTATCGGAAGAACAAAGAAAATACCTGGAGCAAATTCAAGATTCCGCCGAGACCCTTCTGGGTATTCTCAACGACATTCTCGACTTTTCCAAGATAGAGGCGGGGAAGGTGGAACTGGAACGGATTCCTCTGGAAATAAAACGCATTGTGCAGAGGATCTCTTCGCTGTTCGAAGCCAGGGCTAAAGAAAAAGGCCTACGGTTTTCTCTGTCCCTCGACCCCGGGGTCCCCCCCCTTGTCTACGGGGATTCCTTAAATACACCGAAAAAGGAGAAGTGACCCTGAAAATCCAACTCCGGGAAAAAGGGGAAACCAACAGCCTGATCTCCTATTCTATTCGGGACACGGGAATCGGCATGACCGGAGAACAGATCTCCCGGATCTTTGAACCGTTTACCCAGGCGGAGAATTCGGTGACAAGAAGATTCGGCGGTACCGGATTGGGGCTATCCATCTCCGCCCAGCTGGTGGAAATGATGGGGGGCTCTCTCCTTATTGAAAGCCGCCCGGGAGAAGGCTCCCGATTTTCTTTTGAATTGTGGATGGATCACGCCGCCGGCGAACTCAGTCTCGCCGCCCCTTCAATGACAGAATCCCGGGAGAAGATACGGAAAACTCTTGAGGGAAAAACGGTATTACTGGTGGAAGACAACAGGGTAAACCAGATGGTAGCCGAAAAGATGCTGGAAAAGATGGGGGTAAAAACCGTGGTGGTTTCCAACGGCCAAGATGCGATTGAAACCCTTTTCCGCGGTGATGCCCCGACGGATGCGGTGCTGATGGATGTTCAGATGCCGATCATGGACGGCCTGACCGCCACCCGGCTGATAAGGAAAGACCCCCGGTTCTCTCAGCTCCCCATCATCGGACTCACCGCCCACGCTTTTAGAAACGAACAGGACCGCTGTTTCGAAGCGGGGATGAATGATCACCTGGGAAAACCGGTTAACCCCGATCAAATGTATTCCGTCTTATATGGACACCTAAAAAAGACCCCGAAGCCGCTTTAGCCCCGGGGTCTCATTATTCACCGGCTCCGGCCGGATCCTCTAGGCCAGGGAAACCCCCGCCAGGATGGAGTAGTACTTTACCTTGTCACTGTCGGCCCGGCTGGTCAGGATGATCGGTTTGGCCGCTCCCACGATCAGTCCCGCCAGGGGATAGTCGGTGAGAACCGAAATCGACTTGTACAGCACGTTGGCCGCCTCGATGGTGGGCATGAGCAGAATATCCGCATCCCCCCCCACTTCGGTTTTGATACCCTTTACTTCACAGCTTTTGGCAGAGAGGGCGTTATCCAGGGCGAAAGGACCGTCGACCAGACAGTTTTTCAGCTGCCCCCGGTCGGCCATTTTAGAGAGGATCGCCGCGTCCAGGGTCACCGGCATGGCGGCGTTCACCTTCTCCACCGCACCGATCACCGCCACCTTGGGGGTTTCTACCCCCAGCTTCCGGGACACCTCTAAGGCGTTGTTGAGAATTCCCACCTTCTCTTCCAGGGCGGGGGCGATGTTCAGCGCCGCATCGGTGATAATCAGCATCTTGTGATACCCCGCCGGCTTAGCCAGGGCGACGTGGGAGAGAAGTCCCGCCCCGCGGATGCCCTTCTCCTTGGAGAGGGCCGCCTTCATGATGGTGGAGGTGGCGGTTTTACCCTTCATGAGACAGTCCGCTTCGCCTTCCCTGACCAGCTGAACCGCCCGCTCGGCGCAGGCGTATTCCCCGAAGGCTTCCTCAATCCGCACTCCCTCTAAAGAGAGACCCTCCTGCCCGGCGATCCGCCGGATCTCTTCCGGGTCGCCCACCAGCAGGGGTTCTACGATGTCCTTGCTCCGGGCGGCCATGATGGCAGAGAGGGCATCGGCCTCCTCCGCCATGGCCAGGGCGACCCTCTTAGAGGGAGCCTGCCGGGCCTGAAGTTCCAGGGTGTCAAAGCTGGTTATCACTTCACCATCTCCATGCCTTTTTTCAGCGCCGCTTCATTCATGGGAATCAGTTTCTTTTTCCCTTCCCCGAAGACCTTAAGCAGCGACTCCTTCACCTTCTCGGGGGAAGGAAATCCCGTCAGGCCGATGTAGGCACCCAGCATGATCATGTTGGCGCCCCGGACATCTCCCAGTTCCAGGGCGGTATCGCTGACGGGGCAGTAAACCGCCTCCACGTCGGTGCGTTCCACCTTCCGCTTGATCAGGGATGAGTTAACGATGATTTTACCGCCGGGAGCCACGGCGCTCTCGAATTTATCCAGGGAGG
>CAYYNJ010000068.1:0-3648 GCA_964472775.1 uncultured Spirochaetaceae bacterium | reverse complement strand
CTGATCAATGATACGGCCTGCACGATTATAGCCCAGCTGCATCCTGCGCTGGATCAGAGAGGTGGATCCCTGCTGATCAGACAGGTGGCCCGGGAAATGACCGGACAACCCACCAACTCATCCGAAAGGATGACGCTGCAGTTGGCGGTACCGCCCCGCATTTCCGGCCCGTAGGAAGGAAGCCAGGAGACATTTTTCCCCTCAATCATACCGGCATACGCCATGAGCCGTCCCATGGCAAGGACCCCCTGGCCGCCGAAACCCGCTACAATGATTTCTTCATGAATTCCCATCCTAGGCCTCCTTTTCCGCATCTTTCCCGGGGGAACGGAAATTTCCCAGGGGATAGTGGGGAATCATGTTCTCTTCCAGCCACCGAAGAGCCTCCACGGGGGTTATCCCCCAGTTGGTGGGACAGGTGGAGAGGACTTCCACCATGCTGAAACCGCCCCCGGCGATTTGGTTTTCGAAGGCTTTTTTGATGGCCTTTTTCGTCTTTCTCACGTTGGCGGGGGTATTCACGGCGGTCCGTTCCAGGAAGGTGGCTCCCTCGATGGAGGTAAGTAGCTCACAGACCTTCAGGGGATTGCCCTGGAGTTCCACCTTCCGGCCGTAGGGGCTGGTGGTGGCTTTCTGGCCCACCAGGGTGGTGGGGGCCATCTGGCCTCCGGTCATGCCGTAGATGGCGTTATTCACGAAAATCACCACGATGTTCTCGCCCCGCACGGCGGCATGGATGGTTTCGGCGGTACCGATGGCCGCCAGGTCGCCATCGCCCTGGTAGGTGAACACCACGCTTTCGGGAAGGGCCCTTTTAATGCCCGTGGCCACCGCAGGGGCCCGGCCGTGGGCGGCTTCCTGCATATCACAGTTAAAATAGTTATAGGCAAAAACCGAACAGCCCACCGGGGCAATGCCGATGGCCTTACCCAGCACATCCAGCTCCACCAGGGTTTCTGCCACCAGCCGGTGGATAATCCCGTGGGTACAGCCGGGACAGTAGTGGGTCTCCATTTCGGTCATTCCCTTGGTTTTTTCAAAAACTAGGCTCATTGGGCACCTCCTAAAAACTTCTTAACCGCTTCCACCACCTATTCGGGTTGGGGAACCGCTCCGCCGGAACGGCCGTAAAACTTCACGGGCCAGCGACCGTTGGAGGCGATCTTCACATCATCCACCATCTGACCCAGACTCATCTCCACCGAAAGCAGCGCCTTGGCTTGGGGATTCACCTCATCGAAGGCGGCGTGGGGAAAGGGCCAGAGGGTGATAGGCCTAATCAGACCCAGCTTGATGCCCTGGTCGGCCAAAAGCTTCACCGCATTTCGCACCACCCGGCTGGTGGTGCCGTAGGCCACGGCGACCACATCGGCGTCTTCCACACCCACCGATTCCCAGCGGCACTCGTTTTTACGAATGAGGTCCCATTTCTTTTCCATTTCTCCCAGGAAACCCTCCAGCTCCTCCGCCACGATGCGCAGGGAGTTGACGATGTTGGGGGGACGCTTTCCACCGGTTCCTACGGTGGTCCAGTTTTTTTCCGGCAGGGGGCGTTTAGGGATTTCCCGGAACTCCACCGATTCCATCATCTGGCCGATCATACCGTCCCCGAGGATCATCACCGGAGTCCGGTACTGTTCAGCCACATCGAAGGCTTCCTGGACCATGTCCACCGTTTCCTGAATCGATGCGGGGGCGTAGACAGGCATGTAGTAGTCGCCGTTTCCGCCGCCCCGGGTGGCCTGAAAGTAATCCGCCTGGGATGGCAGGATGCCCCCCAATCCGGGACCGCTGCGCATCATGTTGACGATCACACAGGGCAGTTCCGCCGCGGCGATATAGCTGATGCCTTCCTGTTTGAGGGAAATACCGGGGCTCGAAGAGGAGGTCATGACCCTCACCCCCGTGCCGGCGGCGCCGTAGACCATATTGATCGCCGCCACTTCGCTTTCAGCCTGGATGAATACCCCGCCCACCTTGGGCATTTCCCGGGCCATGTACTCGGGAATCTCGTTCTGGGGAGTAATGGGATATCCGAAGAAAAAACGGCACCCCGCCTTGATGGCGGCGGCTCCCACCGCTTCATTGCCTTTCATTAAAAGTTTTTCCATGATTCTTGCCTCCTCCCGTTAAAGCCGTTCTACGGTGATAATCATGTCGGGACACATCATGGCGCAGTTGGCACAGCCAATACACGCCTCGGGGTTGGCCGCCGATGCGGGATGATAGCCCTTCTTATTCAGCACCTCTCCATCAAGGACTATGACGCTGGTGGGACAGACTGAGACGCATAGTCCACAGCCTTTGCACCGGTCATAGTCAAAAGTCACTCTCCCTTTTGCCATAGCTTATCTCCTCTCGTATTTTGAAGGTGATTCGAAAACACGGCTCATGCCGCCTCCAAACCGCCGAAAAAATCAAAAAATTCAGGACATCCACTGGTCCCGCATATAGAGATCCAGGGGGAAAATTTCCCCTTCCCAGTCCGCCGGCAGCTGAGCCGCCACGGCCCCCACCGCCGCATTGTACCGCAGGGGCAGGCCCGTCTGCGACGACACACCCTGGGCCAACTCGTAGCCCCGGGCTAAATCCGCCACCTCCGTATCCTTGAGCATATGGGTGGTGTTCACCAGACCGGTAATTTTGAGCCGGGACAACCCCTGAATGCCTTCAATCATTTCCACAATTTGCTCGACCCTCCGGGTTTCCGGGCGGTTGGCGTTAAGAACTAAGAAGAAATCGTATTCCTGGGCCGATAAGGCGGCGGAATACCGTCCCAAAACCCGGGCGCCCGAAGGGTCTCCCCCCACATCGATCACCGCCTGCCAGGCAGGATCCTCGATGAAGGCGTTAATTTCCGGAGAAAGGGCGGGCATATCCACCGCGTCGGAACCTTTGGCGCTTCCCACCAGTTTAATTCCCTTTTCCCGAAAAAGCAGATCCCGCTCCCGGCTGCGGAAGTAGGGATTGATGATATCAAGATCCGCCAGCCCCACCATGGTTCCCAGGGTCCGAAGCTTCACGGCATAGTTCACGGCAAATTCGGTTTTACCGCTGCCGAAGTGTCCGGCGATGATGCGCAGCCGTTTGTCCTGGGTCATAACACCTCCGGTGAGTTTCATTTTCGTTCTTTCTTCATGGGAAAGCAATCGACTCCCTATAGATGCAATTACCATGCCAAGGTAAGTATTTGTAAATACTTCAAAGATTGGCCTCAGTAATTAGAGTAACCGAAATTTTTAGACCCCTAAAAAGTAATAGCCGTAATTAGATTAAAACAAAGGCCGGTTATCGTCCAGGTTAGGAGGCAAAATTGCCTCCTGATTTTTTACATATTACAACATTTGTCATTTGTGTGCCGTTATTCGGGATTAGCTGAAGTGGAAGGGAATCCCCACCCGGTTCATTCGGCGGCGCACCGTGCTGCGGTCGATGCCTAAACGGTCCGCCATCTCCTGGGTGGACCCGCAGCGGTTCTTCACCGTCTCCAGGAACTGTTTTTCAAAAAGTTCCATCACCTCCCGGTAGGGAAGATCCAAAGGCTCCCCCTCCAGGGTGCCCACCGCCAGGGTCTGACGCTTTTTCAGCACCCCCGGCAGGTCCTCGGGTTGAATGAGTTCATGAACACTGGTTACGACTATCCGTTCC
>CAYYNJ010000067.1:0-11998 GCA_964472775.1 uncultured Spirochaetaceae bacterium | reverse complement strand
CAGAGATGTTGGGATTTGTTTCTATGACGCAGAAATCGAAATGGAAATGATTCGTCGGGGTTTCCCTTTTCGGGTGGATCATCGCCCGGGAACAGATGCCCATTAAACTGGCCCGGATGTTTCTTGTTTTCGGGGATAATCCGTTGCTGATTCTGTTTGCCATCAACATCCTTCTGCTCATTCTCGGGGCGGTTATCGATGCCCTGCCGCTGCTGATCATCCTTGTTCCGGTGCTGCTTCCCACGGTAACGCAGTTGGGGGTGGACCCCGTGCATTTTGGCATCGTGGTAGTTTTTAACCTGATGATAGGGATTTTAACACCGCCCATGGGAACCGCCCTCTTTGTGGTGAGTAAGGTGGGGAATATCCCCTTCAAGACCCTGGTGCGGGGAACGGTACCCTTCTTGATTCCCCTGGGAATCACCCTGGTGATTTTGACGGTATTCCCCGGGCTGGTCCTGTTTTTGCCGAACCTGCTTCAGTGAGGCCGGAAGCCCCGTCCCCAGGATAGGCTTAGGGGTTGAGATAGTAGCTGTTTAAAATTCGTTTTTTTACCCACAGATGCAGGTCGATGAGCTCTTCACCGGCCTGCCTGTTTTTTCCTTTCAAATGAGTCAAAATCTCCTGATGCTCCCGATTCGACACCTTAGTGCGCTCAATATCTTCCTCTCCGGCTTCAAAAAAAAGATGAGAAAATTTCAGGTTCAGAGAATCGTACATTTGAATCAGCAGGGTGTTTTCCGAGGCCCGAACCAGGTTCCAATGAAAACTGTAGTGCTTCTCGCTAAATTCCCGTTTGGGAAAGGGTGTCTGAGAGAGCAGATCATCCATGTCTTCCACCAAGAGAGTCATGGTTTCCAGGGCCTGATCCGAGGCCCGCTGAAGGGCTAGCCGAAAAGAAAGCTTTTCCAGGTAGGTTCGGACCTCCTGAAGCTGAACCAGGTAATCCGGTGATAAGGACCTGACGTAGGTGCCTGATTTAGGTTTAATATAGAGGAGCCCTTCATTTTCCAGCCGCTTCATCACCTCTCGGACCGGAGTCCGGGAGCAGTCAAATTCTTTGGAGAGACTGATTTCCGAAAGTTTTTGATCGGGAGCATACTCGCCGTTCAGAATGCGGTTGATAAGCTTTTCATAAACCGTGTCCTGGGTGTGGGGGGAATCATTTTCCATGGGCCAGAATCCTTTCGGTAATTTCTTTCATTATGATATACATCCGGGGGACATGAAAGGGGCCCTTGAAATAGGTGCCTTTTAGATCGGAGGAGATACCTCCGTCCCTGTGCAGATATCCGTACCATTCCCCCTGCTCTGGGTCGGCAAAGTGGGTGCCGCAATAGTCGAGAACCTCTAATCCCCGGTTCAGCCATTCTTCCTCGCCGGTAAGTTCGTAGGCCGAAAGGGCGGCAATGACCGCTTCGTTATGGGGCCACCAGAATTTCATGTCATGCCAGTATTCGGGGGAGGGGTGGCCATCGATATCCCTAAAATAGAAAAATCCGCCGTATTCTTCATCCCAGCCCCGTTCCCACATCCAGGTGAGCATGTCCATGCCTAATTTTTGATACGAGGCGTTGCGGCGTATCCGGGCCTCTTTAAGGATAAACCAGGCCGCCTCAATGGCGTGCCCGGGATTCATGGTTCTTCCTTCAAAGGTGTTTAATACCGACCCGTCGGGAAGGATCTGTTCCATCACCGCCTGGCGGTCATAAAGAACAAACCCGTTTAACTCTGTTATCAGCAGGTCAATTTTCCGGTTGTATTCAGATGCTCCGGCGGGGTCTGCCTCCCTTAGCTCCTGAAGCACCACCAGCAAAATCATGGGCAGGGCGAACCCCCGGGTAAGGCGAACCTGAGGATTGATTTTTGGTTCCAGTAACCCCGGGGTATCCCGGTACTTTTCGATGAGGGCAAAAAGAGCCTTGGCTTTTTCCAGCGATTTTTCAGACTCCGCCGCCTGGCTGTGGGCGGCGTAGCCCAGGACGGCAAAGCACTCGGAAAACAGGTACCGTTTCCGCTTGATAAGCCCCCGGCCTTCGGCGGTGACGCGGAAAAACATCCGCCCGTCCTCATCGAAACAGTGATTTTCTATAAAAGAAAGAACCTGTTCGGCCTTTCTCAGGTATTCTGCCTCGGGGTGGACCTTTTGATAGGTTTTACCCAGGGTCCAAACGTATCGGCCTTGCAGCCACACCGCCTTGTCGGTGTCGATCACCCGCCCCTTCCGATCGATTCCTGCGAAAAGACCACCGTGTTCCCCGTCGATCGCATGGTCCCAGAAAGGGAGAATGTTTTCAATCAGCTGCTGCTGTGCCAGTGTGTTAAGCTTTTGTATTTTTTCCATGACCCTGCCTTTTGAGCTTAGTGTAAGGTTCTCAGGGGTGTTTTGTCAATAACTTGTATACAAGAATGAGGGATGGGGACGGGCCGCTTCCCAAGGAGGGTCATCCCCGGGGCAGGTTTCTCTTGACGGTGTTGGTAAATTCCTGGGACGAAAAGATGTGGTCGATGATGAGGGTACCCGCCCCGGTGGGACCTGACTTTTCCTTCAACTCAGAAATACGGACGTTCAGTTCATAGGTGGCCAGATGAAGGGAACGGCGGATCACCGCCTCCCGGATGGCGCCGATGAAGAGATTGCCGAATCCCGCCAATCCCCCTCCCACGATGATGGAGGAGGGGTTAAAGAAACTCACCAGTTTGGCCAAAACCTCTCCGATGGCGTTTCCCGCCTCTTTTATGAGGTGAATGCATGCCAGATCACCGGCGATGGCCCCGTTATTGATATCGACGGCGGTGAGCTCTCTGTTTATGTCGAGAAGGTCTTTGAGATAGGGACTTTCGCCGGAGAGAGCCAACTCCCTAGCCCGGGCGGCGAGGGCCTTCCCTCCGGCCACCGATTCGAGGCAGCCGGTATTGCCGCAGTGGCAGCGGACGCTGCTTCCATCCACGCCGATGTGCCCGATATCACCCGCACAGCCGTTGGCTCCCCGGTAGATTTTCCCATCGATGATTAAACCAGCCCCGATACCCGTACCGACCTTGACGAAAAGAAAGTCCGATTCGTCCACGGTACCGCCCTTGTTTCCTTCCCCCAGGGCCATGACGTTGACGTCGTTGTCCACCAGGACGGGGCAGTCGAATTCCCTTTCATACAGCCGGCGCAGGGGAAAATCGTGCCAAAGGGGGACGTTCGGCGGCGAGTCCGGTTTTCCTTCGCGGAAATTAACCGGGAAGGGAAAGCCGATACCGATACCCCAGAGCCGGTCGATACCGGCTTCGGCGCAGAGGTTTTTCAACTGCCGGATAATTTCCCCGTTGCAAAGTTCCGGGTCGCTGATGGAATCAAAAAAGTGGGTCCTCTGGCATTTTATCTTCATGTCGAGGTTGAAGATAATGATGCTGAGCTTGGTTATCCCCAGGAAGACCCCGGCCACATACCCCAGGTCTTCCCGAATCTTAAGTTTCAGTTTGCGCTGACTGCTGTCGGAGGGAGACTTCTCTTCCACCAGCCCCAATTTTATCAGCTTATTTATCTGTAATGAAATGGTGGATTTTGATACACCGCTCAACTCGGTGATGCCCATTCTGTTGATTTCCCCGTTATAACGGATGATGTTGTAGATCTGGGCGGTGGTATTCGGTGTTATCAATTCTTTCTGATTCATCTGTGCCAGAATCATATTCTTTCACCTGAAAAAAATCAACAGTTACTTTTAACACCAATAAGGATTATGGTAAGACAAAAATGTTGACGTATCAGACAAACAGGTGTAGAGTTAATATAGAATACGACGAAGGATATACTTATATGGACAAAATACGGGTGGCTGTTCTGGGAACCGGTTTCATAGGGCCGGTACATGCCGAAGCGGTACGAAGAAACCCCGACCTGGCCGAAATGACAGCCCTGGCCGGCAGTTCCGATGAAGCCGCTGCAGAAACCGCGTCGCAGCTGAATATTCCCTATCATTCAGGGGACTACAGAAAGGTAATCTCCCGGGACGATGTGGATCTGGTCCACATCTGTACCCCTAATTATCTTCACTATGCCATGGTGAAGGACTGCCTCCAAAACGGCAAACATGTCCTGTGCGAGAAGCCCCTCTCCCTTACTTCCGGGGAGGCTCGGGAGCTGGTGGAACTGGCGGAAGAAAAAAACCTCAAAGCCGCCGTGAATTACAATCTGCGCTACTATCCCCTGATTCAGGAAATGAAAGACCGGAACGCCGCCGGAGACGCCGGTGAGGTTTTTGCCCTTCAGGGCACCTATATGCAGGATTGGCTCCTCCAGGAAACCGACTACAGCTGGCGGCTGGAATCAAAGTTGAGCGGGAAAACCAGGGCCGTTTCAGACATCGGCACCCATTGGATGGATATGGCTCAGTATGTGACGGGTTTGAAGATCGTGAAGGTGCTGGCTCAATTCGGCCGGATGTACGAAACCCGTAAAAAGCCGGGAAACGGAAAAGACCACACCTTCAAAACAGGAAAGGAGGCGGTTTCTTCAGAATACTCCTCCTATCCGGTGGATACGGAAGATTTTGCCCAGATATTGTTCTCTTTTGAAGGGGGGGTGATGGGGAACCTGACGGTAAGTCAGGTTTCCGCCGGCTATAAGAACTTCATGGAGTACCGGCAGATGGGGAGAACCGCCTCCTTCTCCTGGAATTCCGAAGCACCCAATGCGCTGCAGATCGGTCATCGTAACAAACCGAACGAAATCTTGATGAAAGACCCCTCCCTTCTCAGCCCCGGGGCGGCCGCCCTGTCCGCCTACCCCGGAGGGCATCAAGAAGGTTCTGGCGATACTTTGAAGTTCATCCTTCGGGATTTCTATTCCCACGTCCTAGGCCGCGGCGGAGAAGAAACGGCTCCCGGCTATCCCACCCTGCGGGACGGTCTGGGGGAAATGCTTCTTTGTGAAGCCATCATGACCAGTGCGCAAACAGGCGGATGGGTGGAGGTGGGGGTATGAATAACCCGGTATGGATCATGAGCTCGGCGTATCCCGGTAAATCCCTGGAAGATCTTATGAAGATCGCCCGGGGTATCGGGGTTCAGGGCCTGGAACTCTGTGTGTTCCGGAGAGACGGGACCCGGGTGGACCATGTGGCCACCCATCTGGAGTATGAGAACTTTGATTCTGACAAAGCCAAAGGAATCGTAGACAGCTTTAACCATAACGGGCTCCGTTTTTCCCTGGGGGCGTTTGAGAACCTGATCGGGGGAGATGAGATCCAGAGGGTGAAAAACCAGAACCACCTGCTGAAACTCATCCGGATGGCCGCCCTGATGGGGGGCGACGCCAACGGCATAACCGTGGGAACCTTTGTGGGTTACAACCACGGCTGGGACAACGAAGAAGGATCCTTTGAAAAAAACCTGCGGGAGTATCAGCGAATTTTTACCCCCATCATCGGGTACGCCGAAGATTTGGGGGTAACGGTGCTTTACGAAAACTGCCCCATGGAAGGATGGAGGCCCCTGGGCTACACCAGCACCATGAACAATCTATCCTCTACCCTGGCCGCCCGGAAGCTCATGTATCAACTGATCCCTTCCCGGGCCCACGGTGAGACCTACGACCCCAGTCATGACGTTTGGCAGTTTGTCGATCCCGTGGATGTTCTGCGCCGCAGTGACTTAACCAGGATCAAGTCGATACACCTGAAAACCACCAGGATGAAGAACGACGATGGCGCCGTTCACTGGGGCCATGTCTTCGGGAAGCAGCAGGTCCCGCAGGATCTGGCCGAAGCCGCCGGGGTCCCCCGGGCCGAGAACGAATGGGACCGCTTTTCCTACGAGCCCATGGTGCCCGGCTTCGGAGGGTCCGATTCCATGGATTGGCGCCGGTTTATGGAATACCTCATGGAAAAAGGGTTTGACGGCCCCCTCTCCATAGAGAATGAGGGGCTCAATTCCAAGGGAACCGGCGATGACGGAGCCCTGGAGCAGGGGTTCAGCGCCTGCCTCACGTTCGTAAAGCCCCTAATCTGGCCCCTGGTGCCCGGATCCGGGTACCGGTTCCCGGGACAGCCGCCCCTGGAGGTTCCCCCGGCGCAGACGTTGAAGCCGGTGGAGATGAAGGATTTAACAGCCTGAAGGCTGATAAAAAAAAAGAATTCTCCGGAATTCTGAAAAGGAGCAAAAGAGTGAAAAAGCTGATTGTGTTTCTCTTAATTTTCGCGACCTTCGCCGTTTCGGTGACCTACGCGGGGGGACAGAAAGAAGCGGGGGTGAAGACCTTAGCGGTGATCATGCCCAGCGCGGACCATGGGTTTCTTGGTGAGAGCATAAAGCACGCCGAGCATTCCACCAAGGAACTGGCGGAGGCCAAGGGATATGACCATATCTTCCTGATCTCCGATGATGTGGTGGAACAGGCGAACCAGATCGACACCGTCATCGCCCGGGGAGTGGATGCGGTGGTGCTGTGGCCCCACAACGGCGATGAGCTTAAAGCCGCCGCTCAGACCATCGTGGATGAGGGAATCCCCCTGATTATTTACGACCGGCTCATTAGCAATTTCGACGAAACCGCCGAACTCATGGGCGACAACTTCACCATCGGGGAAGAATCGGGACGGTATTTTAACGAGTATTTTAAGGAAGAACTGGCCGCTGGAAAGGTTAACATCCTTGAATTCAAGGGTGACAACTCCAGTGTACCCAAACAGCGTTCTGACGGATTCTGGAAAACCGCCGATGCTAACTTCGTGCGGGTCAACGATTATGTGACCAACTGGAGCAAAGATACCGCCCAAACCCAGCTGGAAACCTTCCTTAATTCCAGTACCAAAGAGCAAGTAGAGAGCATTCAGGCCATCTTCAACCACGATGCCGATGTGGCCTTCGGATTGCTGGCGGCCCTGGAAGGTTATGACGGAAACGCCGACCTCAACATCAAACTGGTCTCTGCGGTCAGCGCCCCCCGGGAACTCCTGGCCGTCTATGACCGGTACAAGGCCCAGGGAATCGACATCGTGACCTTTTCCTTCTCTCCCGCCATGGTGGTGGACGCCATCCAGCTGGGCATCGATGTCCTCGACGGAAAAACCGTTTCCGGCATGCATCTGGTTCCCACCGAAATGGTGGACAACAGCAACTACAAAGAGTTCATGGAAGGCCCGGTATACAGCCTGCGGTATTCCTTTTATTAGATCGAAAATCATGAAGGCCGGCACATCCCGCCGGCCTTCAAATTCCGTGCAAAGAGGGATCTTAGATGCATTTGGAGATGAGGAATATTTATAAAAGCTTTGACGCCGTCAAGGCCGTTCAGGATGTTTCCCTGACCGTGGGAGATTCGGAGATCCACGGACTTTTAGGGGAAAACGGCGCCGGAAAGTCTACCTTGATGAATGTGCTGGGCGGTATCCTGCGGCAGGATGCAGGAACCATTCTGGTGGACGGGGCGGACCATTCCCATCTGACTCCGACCCGGGCCGCCCATCTGGGAATCCGGTTTATTCATCAGGAACTGAACCTGGTCAACGATCTTCAGGTGTATGAGAATCTTTTTCTTCACAACGAGCTTGTTCGGGGCAAAGTGATGCTCCAGAAAAAAGAGATGATCCGACGGTCCGAAGACATCCTGAAAACCATGAAGCTCGATATTGATCCACGGGCCTATGTCCGTGACCTGGATACCTCCCGAAAACAGCTGGTGGAGATCGCCCGGGCCCTGCTGTTTGAATGCCGGCTGATTATCATGGATGAACCCACCACGGCGCTGACCAACGAAGAAATTGAGAATTTGTTTGAGATTATGCGGGGTCTTAAAGACCACGGGATAAGCTGTATCTATATCTCCCACAAGATGCCGGAAATATTCGCCGTGTGCGACCGTTATACGGTGCTGAGGGACGGAAAATTCATCGCCTCCGGAAATATCGCCGACATCGATGAACAGAAGGCCACGGAAATGCTGGTGGGAAGAAGTCTGGTTCACGAAGTTGTCGAGAAGTCGAACACCGTACAGGAAGAAACGGTGGTTTTGGATGTGGAAAACCTGAGCTGCGGGGGCCATTTTCAAAATGTCAGTTTCTCGCTGCGGAAGGGGGAAATTCTCGCCATCACCGGCTTATTCGGGGACGGAAGAGGAGAGCTGAGCGAATGCCTCTTCGGTGCCCGGAAGGTGACCGGCGGCACGATCCGGCTCAACAACAAGGAACTTCAGAACTCTTCCATACGAAAGATCATTAAATCCGGCGTATCCATGGTGCCCCGGAACCGGAAGGAGCGGTCTATCTTGAAGGATCTCTCCATCATGGATAACCTCTCCATGGCATTTTTTACCAGCAAACAAAAGGGCTTTTATATCAGCGGCAGGAAAGAACGAAGCCGCTTCATAGAAAATAAGCGCATCACCAACATAAAGGCTGAGAACCCCGACAATTTAATCACCTCTCTGAGCGGGGGAAACCAGCAGAAGGTGGTGTTCTCCCGCTGGTTCGGTCTGGATTCTCAGGTCTACATCCTGGACAACCCCACCCAGGGCATCGATGTGGGCGCCAAGTTCGAGATTTACCAGCTTATTACCCGGCTGGCCGAACAAGGCAAAAGTGTGGTGGTCTTCAGTTCCGAGTATCCTGAGATCCACCGAATCGCCGACCGGTGCCTGGTCATGTATAAAGGTGAAGTCAATAAGGAGTTCACCAAGGATGAGATCAACGAAATCGACATCATGTACTACGCCACCGGATCAAACAAGAAGGTAAGTTGAGCAATGAATACGAGACTTGAAAACACACCCATGGGAAAACCCTCCGCATTCTTCAAAAAAATCTTGATCGATCACAATTATATCCTGTCCCTGATTCTCCTTCTTGTGATTGGACGGATAGCCAGCGATCAGTTTTTAACCATGGCCAGCCTGATGAACCTCTTAAAGTCATCGGTTTTTATCGGCATCATCGCCCTGGGAATGTCCATGGTGATTCTCTCGGGCAATATCGACCTCTCGGTGGGATCGATGCTGGCCCTGTCGGCATCCATCGGGGTGGTTGTCTTTAATTCCACCACCAGCATTTTGCTCTCTCTGCTCACCGCCGTGGCCATCGGGTTTTTACTCGGTCTGTTCAACGGCTTCTTCGTGGGGATAGCCCGGGTGGCGGCCTTTATTGTAACCCTGGCGACCCTGGTGGGGTACCGGTCCATCACCATCCAGTTCGGCCACGGGGGGCCCCTCATCGTCGATAACGATGCCTATTTCACCCTGCTGCGGCCCATCGGATACGGCAAGCTAGGCCCCGTCCCCTATCTGGTGCTGCTGTTTGTGTTCATCACCGTATGTGTCTGGTTTCTCATGACAAAAACCAAATTCGGCCGATACGTCTATGCGGTAGGATCGAATGAACGGGCCGCCCGGTTGACGGGCATAAATGTCAGGCTTGTGAAAGTCGCCATCTTTACCCTCACCGGGGTCCTCACGGGAATCGCCGGCTTTCTCTACATTACCCGGTTCGGGTCCGTGGATGTTTCTACGGCGGGGAAAATGTTCGAACTCGATGTCATCGCCGCCGTGGCCATCGGAGGAATCGCCATGTCCGGCGGCCGGGGCCGCATTCAGGGCTCTTTTTTCGGTGCCGTTATCCTCTACGCCATCGATGCCATTCTCTCCGCCCTGAGCGTTCCCGCCTTTGTTAACGACTTGATAAAAGGCATCCTGATCCTCGGTGCGGTGCTTTTGCAAAAGGCCCTGGATAAGGAACGGGCCGAGTAGAAATCTGTCCATCAAGAGGCGGGCTTGCCCCGCCTGCCCTTGGGTTTTCTTTCCTTTGATCATTTTCCCGGAAGAAACCGCCGGCGGAATTTGAATGCCCCTGTTTCATCTATTATAGTTAAACTTGAGATCAAGAAGGTTTCTGAGCACCATTTTTCCGAGTCGGAGCGGCGGGTTGAAGAAAAGAAAATACGGCCTGAAACAGTATCTGAAAACCCCCCTCTCCCTCTTCCGCAACATCATCCGTGTCGCTTCCTTGGCCCGACGGGAGACGCTCTTTCGGATAACATTTTGGGCGGGGCTTCTCGGAGTCTTTGCTCTTCCTCTCTCCGCCGAAGACCTGGTATGCGGTATCACCACGGGATTTCCCCCCTATCAGTATGAACAGCAGGGAAGCCCGAGCGGTTTCGATGCCGACCTCATCCGCTTGGCGGCATCCAAGGCCAACCTGAATCTGAAGTTTAAGACCGGCCGGTGGGATGACCTGATCAACTACCTCCGGCTTGGTCAGATAAGCTGCATTACCGGGATGGAAGTGACCCCTCCGCGGAAGGAACTCTTTGATTTTACCATTTCCTATTACGAAAGGGTTAATGCCGTCTTTATCAGGGCTGAAGATGTCTGGATTAAAGGGGTGGAGGACCTGTACTACCAACGAATCACCGGGGACAGGCAGTCGGACATGGAAACCCAATGGACCGTCGAAGGGATCCGGGGAAACATCCGCATCCAGCAGACTGAAACCAAACAGGAAGCCATGCGCCTTTTGGCGGACCGCCACAGTCTGGCGGCCCTAATGCCCCGGGAAGTAGGGTTCTATCTGGCGGATATCCAGGGACTTGAGGTCCGCATCCTTCTCGAACAACCCACCGGAACCCCCGTGGCTCTGGCGGTACGCCAAGGAGACCGGGAGCTTCTGGAGAAGCTTAACACCGCCTTGGAAGAGCTGGTTCGAGAAGGAGCAATCGAAAGGTTGAATAAAATCTGGTTCTCCCGGGGGGAGTGACGGGGTGCTCCCTGTTAGGCGGAGTATATTGCCTTCATTCCTGCGGCTTCACACCCAGCCCAGCCAGCCGTACAGTTGCAGCACCCCCAGCCCCAGGGCGGTCACCGCCAGGGTTGAGGGCAGGCTGAAACGTAAAAACTCGAAAAAGCCCAGTTCGTGGAGGCTCCGGGACTTCTCGGCCACGATGATGTTGGCCACCGATCCGATGAGGGTCAGGTTCCCCGCCACGGTGCTGGAAAAGGCCAGGGTGTACCACATTAGATTGGGTTCGGGCAGCCCTTGTAAAGTTTCCGCCATAATCAGCACATACGGCACATTGCTGAAGATGTTGGAGGCCGCCACGCTGATGCTGCCGAAGAGCCAGACATGACGGCCCGAGGTTCCCAGAAACCCCGCCGCTCTATCACTGATCAGGGCGGTGGCGCCTGAAACCTGCAGGGCTCCGGTGACGATGAAGAGACCCGCGAAGAACAGCAGCAGGTTCCAGTCGATCCGTCTCAGCACCGCCGCCTCGTCCCGGTTGCAGAGAAAGAGCAGCAGCACCGCCCCCGCCAGGGCCGTCCAGGGCAGGTCGGGGAGGACGAAAAAGCCCGCCACCACCAGGATGCTGACCACCAAGGTCCGCCGCCGGTACTTGGGCCTCGCAAGGCCCGGAGGGATTCCTGCTGTATCCTTTACCGCCTCCGGAGGAGTTCCCTCCGGTTCCCTCAAGGCCCTGCCATAAAAAATCCGCAGCAGCCCGTAGTTTATCCCCAAGCCCAGGAGTCCCACGGGCAACATGAGCAGAAAGAAACGGCCGTAGGCGATCCCCGACAGGGCTCCGATTATCATGTTCTGAGGATTCCCCGTGAGCGCCATGGCGCTGCCGATGTTCGAGGAGGTTGCCAAGCCCACCAAGAAGGCCAGGGGAGGCAGACTGCGGTGCCTTAGCAGCATCACCAGCAGGGGTGTAAAAAACACGCAGACAATATCGTTCACCAGAAACGCCGACAATATCCCCGACCCGAAAACCAAAACAGCCAGCAGCCCGTTGGGTCCGAAATTCCGCCGCTCCAGATAGCTCACCGCCAAGTCAAAAAACCCCGTCTCCGCCAGATGCTCGGTGATGATCATCATCCCCAGCAGCAGGATGATGGTGTCCCAGTTTACCAAGGTGAAGGCCTGCTGAGGGCCGATAACCCCGGAAAAAACCATCAGCACCGTGCCCAGGAGAACCCCTGCGGGCCGGCCGATGCGGATCATACGTAACCGGCGGCCTGAAA
>CAYYNJ010000066.1:0-12029 GCA_964472775.1 uncultured Spirochaetaceae bacterium | reverse complement strand
TTATGGGGAGACGGAACGGTTCCGGCCCGGTGTCGGCGGAGATTTTTTCGGCCCCGGGGACGGGCAGACCGTTCCAGAGGCAGACTCCCGAAGAGCCGCCGGCCCGGCCTGTATTGCCCGTGGCGGCCTGAAGGGCCGCCGCCAGCCGGTAAGCCTCTTCTCCGCCCAGGACGCGCTGGATAGAGAGCCCCGGGAGCAGCGCCGCCGGCGAGGCTTCGGCGTATTCCCGGGCCATCTGGCGGATGGTTTCCGCCGGGATGCCGCAGAGGGGGCTGGCCCATTCGGGGGTTTTGGGGGTTCCGTCATCTTTTCCCAAGATGTGTTCTTCCAGCGGTGGAAAGCCGTGGGTGTATCGGGTCAAAAAAGACCGGTCTTCCCATCGGTGGGTCAAAATTTCGTAAAGGAGAGCCGCCATCAGAACGGCGTCGCTGCCGGGCAGAATGGGAATCCAGCGGGCGTTAAAACCGGTGACACTGGCGGTCTTCCGCGGATCGATGACCCAAAGGGGGGTCCCCCTGTCCCGGGCTTCTTTCAGGGCCGATTCGATAAACGAGCCGAACCGGGTGTCCCGGGGATTATATCCCCAGAGGATGATGAGGCGGCTCTGGGCCAGCAGGGCCGGGTCCATTCCCGCCTGCCGGGTTCCGAAAACCTCATTCACCGCAAAGTTTGAGGCGGTATTGGAGTACCAGCCTTGAGAAGATGTTACCCGGCCCCAAGCGCGGAAAAGCCTCAAAGGCAGAACCCCGGTATGATGAAGGACTCCCCGTCCCGTGCCCGACCCGGGAGGTACGAAGAGCGCTTCGGTACCCCAGCGGCTTTTCAAGGCCTCCAGCCTTTCGGCAATCTCCTGGAGGGCTTCATCCCAGCCTACCCGCTGGAATGATCCGCTTCCCCGGGGGCCCGTTCTTTTCAGGGGATGGGTAAGGCGGTCCGGGGCTCCGGCGCTTTCCAGGGCCCGGTAACCCCTGATGCACCCCAGGGAGCCGGGGTCGCGCCGGGGGTTGTCCATTATTTTAACCGGCCTGCCCCCTTCCATCACCGCCGCCAGGGGGCAGCCGGCACCGCAGTCTCTATTGCAGGAAACTGGCACCAGCCGGCCTAGACGGAATAGAGTTTTAGGGTCGGTTTCGGATAAGTTCATATTCACTCCGGGTGTTGATGTTGGTAAAACAGGTCTGCGGATCCGAAAGGTTCAAATCCTGCGGCTCCGCTGCTACCCAGGACAGGAGGTCCAGGAGGGATTGAATCCGGTAGTTCCCTTGACGGTAAAGCCGGGCCGCCGCTTCTGCGGCGGCCCTGGGGTAGACGGCGCAGAGCGGTTCCAGCCCCGCCCCGGTCCGGGGAATCACCGCCTGCCCGGGATCTCCTAGCCGGGTCAACGCCCGGGGCAGCCGGGGGTCCAGCAAGGGAAGATCGCAGGCCAGAACCAGGCAGCGGGGGTGGCGGCATTGACTCAGGGCGGCGTGGATCCCCCCCAGGGCGGTGGCGGGGGAGAGCAGATCCGGAACCCACCGAAATCCCCCGAGCTCCCTCAGCAAGGTTTCATCCCAAGGGTCCCCCCCCACCAGAAGCTTATCGTCGAAAGGGGCCAGGAGGCGGGCGGTTCTTTCCAGGAAGGTCTCTTCCCCCAGGGTGAGGCGGTGTTTCGGTTTTCCCATCCTGAGGCTTCGGCCTCCCACAAGGACGGCGGCGGAAAAGAGCTTCATGGAGAAATTGTATCAGAAACCCCGGCGGGGATGAATGGGAAAACCTGTTTCATGCTTTTATTCATCCCGGTTTTTGCCGATACTTGAGAAGTAGTTCAGTCGTTTAACCCAGGGTTTTGAGGAAATATGAGGAGAGATTATGCATAAGAAAACCGTCGCAGCCGTTCTCGCCGTTTTTGTTGCGGCAGGATCTTTATTCGCCCAGGAAAGGGAGCACCAGACCTCCTGGGGATTCGAAGGAGCCTACTACTTCCCCCACAACCAGGGCTGGGATTCCGGCGGATGGGTCCCTCCCAGTCATCCTCCCGTGCCCCTGCCCGGAGATTTTATCCCCGACGGCGCCGATGAGGGGCGGGAACTGGGCACCACCTGGGGCAGCGTGAAAGCCCAGGGCTGGGCGGCCCATAAAATTACCCTGCCGGTCCTTCAGGGTCAAAGCCCTTTGACGGCGGGAAACAATCTGGCCCTAAACTTCCGGGGGGAACTATCCCCCGTCACCGCGGGAGTCTCCGCCCGGGCGGTGCTGACGCCTGTGGCGTTTCTCAACTTTGAAGCGGGGGCGTATTTCGGAACCGGTTGGGCCGCCCTGGGATTCAACGGCCTGGGGCTGAACCGGGACGGTTCGGGAACTCCCGATCAGGGGGCCTTCAACGGGTTGGTTTCCAAGATATGGGGATCCGGGACCTTCCAGTTTGACCTGGCGGCGGTGATGCCCGGGGAATGGAACCACGTGGTAACCCAGGCGACGGTGAAGGCCGAGTACCGTCATTATTCCCGGGCCGACCAGGGGGATGCCTGGATGTTTCAGGGCGATGCGGGAGAGAACTTCAACGGCATGAAGTACTACACCACCTTTGTTTTGGCGTATCAGATGCCCCTGAAGGTGAACTTAGCGGGGGTGATGCTGGAGACCAACATCAACGGCGGAGATGTTAAAACCCTTTCCCCCGGGGACGGCGGCTGGGGTTCCGACTTTCTGGGAGTCTCCATCAGCCCTCTGTGTAATATCCGGTTAAGTGAAAAAGCCTCGGTGGTGGTGCTTGCCGGCTTCGCCCGGGGAAAGAAGTATACCGACGATACGATTTATTATAAATGGTTTCAAAACCGTGTGTATGATTCATCGTTCTGGTATTTCGATCAGCTGGCCTTCTCTTTCAGTTATACCCTTTAAAAGAGGGTATATTTACTCCTGGAGGAACCGGTCCGGCAATCCCCCTTTTGAAAGGGGAGAAATTTGGTTATAATTAGGTTTGTATGGATAGTAATTCCCGATTGATGAAAATTCTCGAGCTTGACAAGGATCTCAACCGGATTCAGGACTTGGACGTTCTGTTGGAGAGGATTCTTACCACCGCCCGGGGGGTGGTAAACGCCGATGCGGGATCCATCTACATCGTCGAGGATGGCCAGCTGGCCATCAAGTACTCCCAAAACGATACCCTGACCAAAAGGCTCAAGCCGGGACAAAAGCTGATCTATTCCTTCTTCCGGATCCCCATCAACGAGGCCACCATCTCCGGATTTGCCGCCCTTCACTGTCAGTCCATTAATGTACCCGACATGTACGCCATTCCGCCGGAGAAACCCTACAGCTTCAATACCAAGTTCGACGAGCAGTCGGGTTATACAACCGTCAGTACCCTGACTTTTCCCCTCCAGGCCAACAACGGCCGCATCCTGGGGGTTCTGCAGCTGATCAACGCCACCGATGCGGAGGGAAAAATCATTCCCTTCTCCGAGGATGATCAGGCCTTTCTGAGTCATTTTGCCTCCACCGCCACCATGGCTATCCAGAGAACCCAAATGACCAGGGACATTTTGATGCGGATGATTAAGATGGCGGAGATGCGGGATCCCAAGGAAACCGGGGCCCACGTTAACCGGGTGGGGGCTTACGCCGCAGAGCTTTACGAAGCCTGGGCCCGGCGGCACGGCTATAACGAAGACGAGATTAATAAGGGAAAAGATACCCTGCGTGTCACCGCCATGCTGCACGACGTGGGGAAGGTGGGAATCTCCGATACCATTTTAAAGAAACCGGGCCGGTTCGACGAAGCGGAACGTAAGATCATTCAGACCCACAGTCAGATCGGGGCCCGTCTCTTCCCCGACGATAACAGTGAAGTCGACACCATGGCCCGGGAGATTGCCCTGCGGCATCATGAAAATTGGGACGGCACCGGGTACCCCGGCTTTATCGATGTGGAAACGGGAGATAAACTCAAAGGGAACCGGAAGAAAAGATCCCTCAAGGGGGAAGAGATTCCCCTTCCCGCCCGGATAGTCGCCCTGGCGGATGTCTACGACGCCCTCTCCTGTCACCGGGTTTACAAGGAAGCGTGGACCGAAGAGAAGGTTCTCACCACCATCAGGGAAGAGCAGGGGACGAAATTCGACCCCGAGCTGGTCGATATCTTCTTTGAAATTCTTCCCGTGATTAAGCAGATTCAGGCCCGGTATCCCGACCAGGAATAACTGTCAATCTTCCAGATACTTTTCTTCAGGCCGCCTCTCCGGGATAGATCCCGACGCGCCCCCCCGGCGGAAGGTGTCTTCGTTCAGGAAAAGGCCGCAGTAGCACTGGCCGTATGCGGCAATATCTGCGGCGGAATAGTCGCAGGGGCAGAGGATGTCCTTGTCCTTTTCTCTGCTGCCGCTGCCTTCCCGGCAGGGACATTGAAGATAACCGTATCTTTTCACATTTACCGAGAACCCTTCCAGAAGGTAGCCGATCTGCTCCTCATCCGGGGTCAGCCGCCAGCCCTTGGACCGGGCGGTATTCTCCATGAACTGTCTGATTTGTTCCTCAGTCATCCTTTTCCTCCAGTCCCAGGGTGTTCATCCAGAGAGGCCGGATAAATCCCGTGAGATGATCGTCCTCCCCGATCAGGAGGGTGGGATAAGTGATGGCCTTTCCCTTTAGGGAGGTAAAATCCTCCCTGATTTTAAGACTTACCTCCTTGTCCAGGCTTTCCACATCGATCACTTTGTAAGCCAGGCCGAATTCTTTAATAAAGGCCTTGGCGCGCTTGCAGAATCCGCAGGTGGAAAGGGCCAGAAGCTTCAGATCCTTCCCCGTGTCTGTGCCGGGGACTTCTTGAAAATCCAGATAATCAAGCATAAAAACCTCACAAACATATAATAATTGCTATTCCCTAGGAGTAAAGAGCCAATTTCAAAAAACGGTTGTTTTTAAAATTCTCCCTGAAGAAAAAAAGGCCGTTCCCGAAGGAACGGCCCTGATGGAGCTGATGGGTCTCGAACCCACGACCTGTTGATTGCGAACCAACCGCTCTAGCCAACTGAGCTACAGCCCCGCATACCGATGCATATTATCGGACTTTCCCTCCCCTTGTCAATCGGCTCAAACATTCTCATTTTGACGCCCTGTATAGCATTTATGAATCATTAATTGTTAAACGCTGATGGGAATATAGAAAATTTTTAAACCGTCAAAAATGTCAAGCAACCCCAATTCTGGAGAAGGGCTTATTTTTTTAGCAAAACGAAGATGTAGAGGGTAGGTGCCTGCGCGATTTTACTTGAGCGCAGGTGCCTATCCTCGAGAATCTTCGTTTTACCGGGATAATACCTTTGCCAAAATTAGGGTTGCTGAAGATTTATCTACCGGGGCTTTTCGATCTGAATCAGAATCTCCTGAAGAATCAGCGCCATGGGTTCGTAGTAATTCCGGTCGATGGTGTCGGAAAGTTTTTCCAGCTCCCGGTCGGGAAACTCCTCTTCATCGATGAGGCAGAGGGTGTGGATCATCTCCCGGCAGATCTGTTTTAAGTTTTCCCTTTGACCCAAAAGATTGATCCCTTCCCGTCCCTCTATTTCGCCGATGTAGCGGTCGATATCCAGAAACGCCCGGGCTTCCAGTTCTTCCGCCTCGCCCTGGGGATGCTCCACCAGGATGTCAAAGAGGTTGTAGAGCAGGTTGGACGCATTGTAGGCCCCCCGCCGGATCAGCAGGTAGGTGTGGGTGGGAGCATCGAAAAAACCTTCCAGGTCGTGGGTTTCCGAATAGGCGGTGCGTTTTTCCTTTTCGGCTTTTTTCAGAAGCCGGTTCAGGTCGCTGCGGACCCCCTCCCGGGCATCCTCGGCCAGGCTGTCGAGATAATAAGAAATCACTTCGTTCAGGGTTTCTCCCTTGAAGACAATATCTTTTTCGTCAAATGCAATTTTCATGGCTTCAGATTAAGCCATTTACAGGAGGATTTCCAGTCCCTCCTGGGCTAAATGAAGTTCCAGGGGAGTCTTTCCTTTGATTTTTGCCCGGTATTCCGAAAGCAGGTCTTCCAGCTGGTCGTCGGTGCGGAGCGGGTCGTGGTGGAAGAAGTAGACCTTTTTTACCTCCGCCCGATGGGCCGTGTTGATCACGTGTTCGAAGGTGGAATGGCCCCAGCCGATGAAGGATTTTTTATACTCTGTCCGGGTGTACTGGGAGTCGTGGATCAGCACGTCCGCCCCGGAGATGAACCGGAGGAGTTTTTCGTTTTCTTCTTTTGCGGCGGCGGCTCCTTCCCGGGCGGCGATTTCATCGTAATCCGGGTCGGCGGGGTCGGTGGGAAACAGGTTTCGGAACGGTTCGGTATCGTAGACGGTAACCACCGATTTCCCCCGGTATTCGAAGCGGTATCCCAGGCAGAGGATGGGGTGGTTGAGGTACTTTGAGGTAACGAAGACCCCCTCCCCCAGTTCCATGGTCCGTTCTTTTAAAGGATAGTAGCGGATGTCCGCCGAAAGTTCACTCTGTTTCACGGGAAAGTAACGGTAGGAAAGCTGGTCTCCGATGATTTTATCCAGCCCGTCTTCCTCGTAGGTCACCGGCCCGTACACGTTGATCCGGGTGCCGGGAACGTAGATGGGGGTAAAGAAAGGAAAGCCCATGATGTGGTCCCAATGGGTGTGGGAGATGAGCAGGTCGATGTTCAGGGGGCCCTTGGGAAGATCCTTGGCCATCAGCTCATTTCCCAGGGCCCGGAGGCCCGATCCGGCGTCGAGGATTACCAGCTTTTCCGTTTCTCCGTGGCTGAAGCGGAATTCGATGCAGGCGGTGTTGCCGCCGTACCGGACCGTGGCGGGGCCGGGGCAGGGGGTGGATCCGCGGACCCCCCAGAATTTTACTTTCAGCATAATAAATCCTTCTTAATGGAAGATTTTCGTCTTTATTTCGCCAGCTTCAGGAAGATGCTGGCCCGTTCGATTTCCTGCTTCACCTGGTCTTCCATGTCTTCCAGGGTTTCCATGGTTACCTTCAGGGCCTGGCATATTCCCGGGTGGGGGGCCAGGGGGTAGCGGTCGCCGGAGAAACCGATCTCGAAATCGTTGGCAAAGTAGTTGGCTAAAACCACGGTGTAGAGTTTTTCCTTGTGGGGGCCCTTGTAGCCTTCGGGTTTGTGATGATGCAGCACCACGTCCTGGATCGATTCATCCAGGTTCCACGCCTTCAGGATCAGGTCTCCCACCTGGGCATGGTTCAGTCCCATCATCTCCGATTCGGCGGCGAAGAGGGGGCTGTTGTCCCGGTCGGATATCCCCATGGCCGCCACGTAGTCCGGCGATGAAGTACTCTTCCAGGGTTTTGGGATCAGCCCTGCGGTATTTGGCGATCAGTTTCGCCGTGACCCCTACACCCAGGGAGTGGCGCCAGAAGCCGTCCATGTTGAGGGCCTGAAAGTCCGCCTTGTTGCCCAGGGTTCCCAGGATGGCGGTGCTGAGGGCCAGGTTCTTTACCGTGTTGATGCCCAGCATGATGATGGCCCGCACCAGGGAGGTGATCTCCTGGGAGAGGCCGTAATAGGCGGAGTTTATGAGCCGCATCACCTTTCCCATCAGGACCGGATCCAGGCTGATCACCCGGTTCAGATCCGCGGGGCTGGTCCGGGGATCGTTGCAGATTTCCATGATTTTTGTGACCGTGGTGGGGAGGCTGGGCATTTTTTCGATGTAAGACTTGAGCGCCGGAACGCGGTTATCATTCATAGGTCTAAATTCCTTTTAATCTATTTTCCGCAATTTCTCAAGTATCCGGCCGATCCTCTGCTGGATATTCTCCTGAATCTCCCGGTCCGGCACGTTCTGGGCCATTTGATTGATGAAACTCAGGGTGCTGGCCACCTTTTCTCCGGTGATTTCCACCGGTCCGGACAGGGGGGCGGGGGTGAATCCTTGGCCGTCGGGGGTGGCCCGGATCTTCTCCAGAACTTCCAGGCCTCCCTGGCTCTGGATGCGGTCCCGGAGGCTTTCGATTCGGGCGGCCATGCCGCTTTCCTGGAAACCCTGCTTCTCCCGGCTGGGAAGAAAGTTCGTCAGGCTCTTCAGGTAGGTAAAAAGATCTTCCCGCTCCTTCTCGGTGGGCCCTTCCGGGGTCTTTTTATCAGGATCATTCTTCCGGCGCTGCGGCGGGGGCACCGGCGGCGGAGGGGGGAGGGGCATTTTTTTCTTCCGGGGCACCGGGGGAACATGCATGATCTTAACGGTCCCCAGGTCGACCTTCATGGTGGTATTCACCGGAAATGCCTGGGGCGGCACGGGGGCCGGCGAGGCTCCTCCTCCGGGAAGACCTCCTCCGGGATATCCGGCGCCCGGAGGCTGGGGCGGTAGGGGGGCGGCGGGCTGGCCCGGACCGAAGCCTGCGGCCTCGGCCTTCAGGGGCGGCTCTTCTTCGGGGTCGTAGGGGGGGATGTCCTCTTCTTCGTCGGTGATTTGAACCGTCTCTCTCTCCTCGTTGATGGAGATGATCGGGTCGATGCCGCCGGCGTCGCTGATGGGAACCACTTCGCCGGCAGTATCCGGCCGCGCCTCGAAGATGAGGTGCTCTTCTTCTTCCTCTTCCCCGGACACCAATCCTTCGTCTTCCCGGGCGCTGAGCTGGTAGATGTTTTTCTCCCACTCCGGCGCCATACGGTCGGCCATCTGACGGGTCAGGGCATCCATCTCCTCCACCGCCGCCCGGAGGTTTTCGATATCCAGATCCGCCGAAACGCCTTCGGAGGGGGCGGCCAGCCGCTCGGTGTACCGGATAGCCTCCTCTTCCTGCCCCAGGTCTTTGAGGCACTGCACCAAGCCCCGGAGGACCTGCGGATTGTTTCCCGATCGGGATTCCAGATCCCGGAAGAGGGGCAGGGCTTCCTCTGCCCGGCCTTGACGCCTTAAGAGCCCCGCCAGATCAAGGAGCCCCCCCTGGGAATGGGGGGCCTGATTCAAGTAGCCCCTCAGTTCCTGTTCCGCCTCTTTTAGGTTCTCCCGGGCTTCCAGCACTTCCGCCAGGCTCCTCCGGAGTTCCGGCATGGCGGGGTTCAGCCTCAGGGCTGCCCGGAAGGCCTCTTCCGCCTCCTCCAGCCGGCCTTGCCTGGTCCGGACGATGCCCAGGGTGGTATAGGTTTCCGGTGCTTGGGGGAACTCGGAGGTCAGCCTGGCCAGTTCCTTTTCGGCCCTTTCCTCCAGGCCGGTCTGAAACAGGGTTTGAATTTTGAGGCTTCGGAATTCGGGGTTGGAAGATTCCCAGTCGGCAATCTGCGAAAGAACCTGGTCGGCCTTTTTCGCTTCGTCCCGGCGCAGATAGAGCCGGGCCAGGTTGAGGGTTCCCCGGCTGTGGTCAGGAGCGGTTTGGAGAATTTGAGTCAGCACCTCTTCGGCGCCGTCCAGATCTCCCTTTTCAACCAGGGCATGGGCCAGGTTGCTCTGGATTTGGAGATTCTCAGGTTCCGACGCACCGGCCTTTTTCAGGGTCTCCACCGCATCCTGAACCAGGCCCGTCTTCATCTGGGCGATTCCCAGGTTATTCAGTCCTTTGGTCCAGCGGGGCCGCCTTTTCAAAGCCCCTTCAAACCGGTGCCGCGCCTCTTCCATCCGGCCCTGTTTCTGCAGGACGATGCCGATGTTGTAGAGGATGTTGGGGTTGTAGGGATCCTTCTTGAGGCCCTGTTCGTATACCTCCAGGGCTTCCTCGTCCCGGCCCTGCTCTTCCAACAGGGTGCCCAGGTTGTTGGCCGCCCGGGCCGAATCCCCCTCCAGCTCCAGGGTGCGGCGGTACCAGGTTTCCGCCTCCGCCGCCATTCCCTGAACCTTATAGAGGTTCCCCAGATTGTAGGTCACCTCGCCCTGGGCGGGAGAAAGCTCCTGGGCTTTTAAAAAGGAATCCAGGGCGTCGTCAAACCGGTTTACCCCTTTATACGCCACCCCCAGGTTGTTATAGGTTTCAAAATTATCTCTGTCCCGCTTGAGGCTTTCCCGGTAGCAGTCCACCGCCTGGGAAAAATCCCTCATGCGGCTGAGAATATTCCCCCGTAAGAGCCAGAACCCCGGAGATTCCGGGGCAAAGAGGGTGAGGCTGCGGGCCAGGTCCAGGGCGGGATTCAGGTCGCCCAGGGATATATACTTTTTGATCCTTGCGACAGATTCTTCCGGGGTCATGGGCTCACTCTCAGGAGCTTCCCGGGCCGGGCGCTTTGTTCCGTGGAGTATTCGCTGATCAGTTTGCCTTCATATCCGCCGTAGGCGGTGAGGGCGAAATAATAAACCGTGTCGTTCTGCAGGCCCTCCAGGGTGTACTCTTCCACGTTCCCCACATCGATGGGGGAGGTGAGACTTTCGGTGCCGCCGAAGTAGACACCGGGACGGGTACCGAAATAGAGGAGGTATCCGTCGGTGGAGGCGTTGCCCCCCCGGTTCCAGGTCAGGGTGACCCGGCCGTCTCCGCCCCGGGCGGTGAATCCCGTGGGGGGCAGCGGCGGCAGGGCTATTTCGTAGTTCACCCTGAGAGAGGAAAGCTGGGGCGCCGCTCTGCCCGATCCGTCGGGGATGAAGATCATCCGCAGCTGCAGGTACCGGCCCCGGTTGTTGTCCCGGAGGTCTTCCCCGGGATTGAGGATGATCCAGGGGTTGGATTCCTGATCGGGGAGGAAAACCGTATCCGATTGCCGGTAGGCGTAGGTGATGGTGCTGTTGCCCCGGAGAATCTCCCGGGTTTGAATGCCCTGAAACCGGGCGCCGGGCTGACCCAGGTCTATAACCCGGGTTTCCGCCGAACCCGTGGCCAGGGAGTACCGGCCCAGGGCCGGTTCTTCGACAAACCGGCGGCTCAGCCGGAATTCATCCAACAGCCCCAGGTGGCCGCCGCCCAGGAAAATGCGGGCTCCCTGGGCTCCGCCGATCCGGGGGGGGTAGACTTCGGGGTGTTCGGCACCGGTGGGGGTGGTGTGCAGTACCGCTTCGGGTTTTCCGTCCAGCAAGTACTCCAACAGCCCCGTTTCGGCGTCGTACCGGATCAAGTGGTGATGCCACCGCCGGGGTAAAAGCCGGGTGATGCCGGTGAAGGAGAAAAAGGTTTCTTCGTCTCCCGGGGCCTGGAAAAAATGGGAAAACTCCCACTCCAGCCGCTGCCGGTAGACCCGGGCCCGGATGGATTGGGGCCGGATGGCGTCGGGGGTCAGCTCCATCCCCTTCCAGAGGAACACATCTTCACCGTCGGCCAGCTGGGTAGGGTAGAGCCAGAATTCCAGGGAGAAATCCCCCGGTACCGAACCCGCCGCCAAGACCGTCCCCGGGGCGGGTTCCCACTCCAGGGCGGGAGACCGGGAGGTGAAGGCCACCGAACCGCCTCCCAGGACTTTTTCGTCGGCGGTGATGAATCCTCCGGTATTGAGAATTCGGTAGAGGCCGTGGGGGGGCAGCACCGGTTCTTCGTTGAAATGAAGCAGTACCTCGGTGGACGGATCCCTCTGATACTCCCCGTCCTGCAGAGTCAGGTCCGGCCAGCCCCGGAAACCCGGCACCGTGATGATACGGCTGGTCCGGTGAAGTTCCGACCAGAGGGTCTCTTCTCCCAGCACAAGGGTTTCCTCATAGGCCCCCAGGGGCAGGGTCAGGAGGAAGGGGAGAATCATCAGAATCATGTTACCTTTTTTCACGGCAAACTCTCATGGATGTGGGATCGAGGAAACCTCTCTTCCTTATCGGCGGATCGGACCCGGTTGTTGAGCGTTCCCGCCAGGAGATCCCCTTTTGGTGAAGAGGTTTTTGGAGGAAAACGAAGATTCTCTTCCCGCTTTGTTTTTGGCTCTCCCTCTGTTATCTTATCATCAGGATGAACAGAGAAGAGCTGCGCCGACAGATCAGCCATTTCCCCCCCTCCCCGGGGGTCTACCTCATGAAGGACCGCCAGGAGGCGATCATCTATGTGGGGAAGGCGAAAAACCTGAAAAACCGGGTTTCTTCCTATTTTACCGGTACCAAGGACCGGAAAACTTCCATCCTGGTGGGCAAGGTGCGATCCATCGAAACCATCGTGACCCAGACCGAGTACGAGGCGCT
>CAYYNJ010000065.1:6870-12069 GCA_964472775.1 uncultured Spirochaetaceae bacterium | reverse complement strand
CCAGCCAGCCGAAGACCCCTCCGGGAATGTCCATCCAGCCGGTGGCAGAGATACTGCCCCATCCCCGGCGGTTGAAAATCCCGTTAAGCAGGGCTGCGGAAGTCCGGCCGTCTTCCTCCACGTTCCGAATCAGCACCTCGGTGACGCTGTCTCCCATCCGCAGGAAGTACTGGATCCGGTCCAGGGGGGCCAGGAAGGTCATCTTGTTGAAACTCTGGACGGGAAACTTGGCCACCCCCACCACGGTGAGGCTGAAACCGTTGGCCCCCCGGCCCCTGGTCTGGGTGAAAAAGGTGAGGGTATCACCCAAGGCCGCTCCGGTGTCGTTGTAGAGGCCCGGGGTCAGGAGTACCTCGTTCTTGCCCATCTCGGGGAGTCTTCCCAAAACCATCAGCTCTTCCAGATTCTGAAAAGCCTTCTCCCGTTCAAAATCCACCCCCTGTCCCAGGGAGGGAAGGTTCTCCTCCTCCAGGTAGATGGCGGCGGGAAAACTGATCTTCGGGGAGACGTAGGCCCCGGGCAGGGCCTCTTCGATGGCGGCGGTGACCGCCGTCTGATCCTCAACCCCTAGAAACAGGGGATTGAGCTGCTCGTACTTGTCGTATTCGTTATGCCGTATCCGCACCTGTCCGTTGTAGTGGTTCACCAGGTTGTTCCGTACGTCGTCTTTCATGCCGGCGATGAGGCTGACGAGGAAGACGAAGCAGAGGGCGGCGATGGCGATGGCGGTGGTGGAGAGGATGGTCCGTCTCAGATTCCGCCTCATGTTTCTGAAAGCCAGATTGGTTAATTTCATGATCGCACCTCCTAGTTGTGCCGCAGGGCGTCGGTGATCTTCATGCGGATGGCGTTCCGGGTGGGGATCAGGGCCACCACCACGGCGATGATGATTCCCAGGAAGAAGGCGGTGATGATGGTGTCGAAGTTCCAGGCGCCGTACATCACCCCGGTGGTCCGGTAGCCGATATCCATGTCGCCGATGAGGGTGGAGAAATCGATCCCCCATTGAATGATCCAGAAGTTCAGAATCACCCCCAGGATGACGCCCCCCAGGGAGCCGATCAGCCCTATTCCCGCCGATTCCAGCAGGAAGGAGATCTGGATCTGCCGGTCTTTCATGCCCTGGGCGCGCATCATGCCGATCTCCCTAATTCTTTCAAAGATGGCCATCAGCATGGTGTTGGATATCCCCACGGCGGCGATGATGAAGACGAAGAAGAGGATCATGCTGGTCCCGGAGCTCTTGGCTTCCGCCAGGGCCAGGAAATCCTTGGCCAGGTCGGTCCAGGAGAGTACCTTAAGCCCGGGGTAGGCGGCTTGAATGACCGTATTCAGTTCCCCCACGGTTTGGGCCACGTCGGTGGTGGCGGGTATATCCAGGGCAATTTCGGTGACCCCTCCGTTCAGGAAGAGGACCTCATCCGCCACATCCAGGGGAATCATGATGGCGCCCCGGTCCAGGAAGGGGTTGGGGGTGTCCACCAGGCCCACCACCTCCATGTCCAGGGTCTGGTTGTAACCGCCGGCGGTACGGGTGCGCAGGGAGATGAAATCCCCCACCTCAAGGTCCAGGCTGTCGGCTACGCTGTCTCCCAGGACGGCGGCGAATTCCCCGGCTTCAAAAAACCGCCCCGCCGATACGGCGTCTTTGATCCGGTAGACCCGGTTGTCGGTTTCGGGATTCAGGGCGGTGGCCCTGACAAAGAGGGATCCGTTATCCACGATGGCTTCGGCGGCGAAGCTGGCCCGGTAGGTGTGGGGAATATTCTGCTGAGCCAGCAGGTCCGAGACCGCCGCCGGGTTGGGAATCAGGTATTCCAAGTTCCCCTTGGTCATTTCCTCTTCGTATTCGGCCAGAATCACCTTGGCCGAACCGGTTTCGTACCAGCGGAAATTCCGTTCCGATTCTTTGTCCATCCCTAACAGCATGGAGTCTATCCAGATGAACAACCCCAGACCGAAGGCGATGGCGATGGCGGTGATCAGGGTCCGCCGCCGGTACCGGGAAAGGTTCTTCCAGGCCAGAATAATGAGAAATTTCATGGCTACTTCCTCCTTTCGTCGCCCACGATTTCCCCGTCGTGGAGCATCACCAGACGGTGGGCAAAATCCATCACCATCTTGTCGTGGGTGGAGAAGACGAAGGTGCTCTGGTGTTTTCCGTTAAGCTCTTCCATCAGTTTCAAAATACCTTCGCCGGTTTTGCTGTCCAGATTCGCCGTGGGTTCATCGGCTAAAATCAGCAGGGGCTGTTTTACCAGGGCCCGGGCGATGGCCACCCGCTGCTGCTGGCCTCCGGAAAGCTGGTTGGGCCGGCGGTGCATCATGTCCGACAGGCCCACCTCTTCCAAAATGGTCTCGGTTTTTTCTTTTATCTCTTTTTCCGCCATGTTCATGATGGAGAGGGCAAAGGAGACGTTCTCGTAGGCCGAGAGTACCGGAATCAGGTTGAAGGACTGGAAAATGAATCCGATCTTGTGGCGCCGCAGCAGGGCCAGGTCGTTCTTATTTTTGTCGTTGATCAGTTCCTCTTCGATGAAGATCTTTCCCTGGTCGGGCACATCGAGGCACCCGATGAGGTTGAGCATGGTGGTTTTGCCCGACCCCGAGGGGCCCGCCAGGCTGGTGAATCCCCCGGGATGGATTTCCAGGGAAACCTTCTTCAGGGCATGAACCACCACGGCGTCGCCGTTGGAGTGGTTGGCGTTGGACTTATAATCTTTGCTTACCTGTTCTAATCTAACCATTGTTTTCTTCCTCCCGTGTTTCGTCTCTCAACGATTTATTCATCGCCGCCGTACCCATGACGGTCCCCAGATTCATGCCGTCCAGGGCCGAGGACGGCAGTATCATCATGGAACCCTTGTTGTGACGGATTCCTTCGTAGACCATGTTCATGGCCCGCAGCTGCATCGCCGTGGGCGAGGCCTTGTATTTTTCTGCGGCGGCCACAAATTTTTCGGCTATTTCTTCCTCGGCGGTACTGAGGATGACCCGGCTCTGCCGCTCCCGTTCCGCCTGGGCCTGCTTGCTCATGGCGTCCTCCAGCTCCTGGGGGATGATGATGTCGGTAAATTCCACCGATAAAATCGAGATGCCCCAGGGATTGGTTTTGGCATCCAAGATTTCCTGGATCTCCTTGCCCAAGGCTTCCCTTTCGGAGAGGATGGTAGCCAAATCGTACTTACCGATGCTGTCCCTCAGGGCGGTTTGGGCGGAGAGGATTACCGCCTCCACGTAGTTTTCCACCTCTAAGACCGCCTTCTGGGCGTCCCAGATCATCCAGAAAGCCAGGGCATCCACGTGAACCGGCACGGTGTCCCGGGTGAGGGTTTTTTCGGCGCTGAAGTCGGTGGCCCTGATGCGGGTGTCCACGAAGGCGGCGATCCGGTCCGCCAGGGGCTGCAGAATAAAGAGTCCCGGGCCGTGAACCTTCCGGAACTTGCCGAACCGGAGGATCACCACCTTATCCCAATGGGCCACCAGGGTGACCGAACAGGCGATAAGGAGCCCCAGGGATCCGAATCCCCCCAATAGCCAAGGGATTTCCACCAAGGGTTCCAGGGCGGGGTACCATTCGGTGGCCATCCCCGAAACCAGGACCATCCAAAAAATGATCTGCAGGACCAAGAGCATGCTCCAGAGGGGGAGCATCGAGAGAAGCACCGCTTGGCCGATCAGGCTCCCCGCCAGGGCGATGAGGGTGTCCAGGGGCATGCGGCTCAGCTGATACTGGAGCAGTACCCCGGCGATGAGAAAGATCCCCAGTACCAGGTAAGAAAAGGGATTAAAGTGAAAATCCCGGGGCAGGGTCATCTTGGGGTTATTCTTGATCCTGTCTATTTTTTGTCTAAAAAGGTTCATTGTTCCTCCAATTTTCTACAGTTCGTTCAGGTAATCGATCACATCCCGGGTGCTGAATCCGTAGGATCCCGCCTTCACCAGGAAGGGGCGGGTAATCTCCGCCAGGATGCGTTCCCGCTCCACCGTGGAGAGCTCCACCTTCTTGTCGCTGATGAAGGTGCCCGTCCCCTGCTGGGTGGTGACGATGCCGCGGATTTCCAATTCGTTGTAGGCCCGGGCCACCGTGTTGGGGTTGATCCGCAGATCCACCGCCAGGCTCCGTACCGTGGGAAGCTGTTCCCCCTGGGTGATCCGGCCGTCGGCGATGGCCATCTCTATCTGCAGGATAATCTGCTTGTAGAAAGGCACCCCGCTCTTGGGATCCAGGGAAAGAATTAACGTTTCCGCCTTGTCGACGGCCATGGCACCCTCCTTTATTGTATTAAAGTATTAGTACAATAAAATATTAGGACTTTGATGGCGGGGTGTCAATAAAAAAAGCGGGGATATACTAAAAAAACCAGAGAAAAGAGGAGAACGGGGGGAAGTCTAAGCCCGGTCTTCCGCCAGGGGGGTGGTTTTCATGGGGTTCTTGAACCGTAGAAAAAGGAGGGCGATGATGAGGGTGTTGATCAGGGATGCGGCGGCGAAGAGGTTCCAGAGAGGGGCGCCGGACCCGAGGCTTCCCACCCAGCTGTAGAGGCGCAGGGACACGGGGTAGAGGCTTTCACTGTTGATGAACAGCAGGGGGGCGGTGAAGCCGTTCCAGGCTCCTAAAAAAGCCACCATGGAGGCGGTGATCACCGGGGGCAGGCTCAAAGGTACCAGGATCTTCCAGGTATAGGTTCTGGGTTTGACTCCTTCCAGCAGGGCCAAGTCCCGGAACTGCGGGGGGAGGGTCTCCAGGTAGCCGGTGAGAACAAAGAGGGCGAAGGGAAGGCCGTGGTAGAGGTAGATCAGGATCAGGGGCAGGTAGGTGTCGATCAAGCCTGCCCGGCGGAAGAGGGCGTAGAGCGGCACCAGGGAGTGGATCCCCCCGGCCAGGCTGAAAAGCTGCAGGATCCCCAAAAACAGAAGGGTCGTCTTTTTCCCCCGTTTCACCAGGTAGACCGCTCCGGGAAAGGCGATAAAGGGAAGAATCAAGGCGGTGGCGCCGGAAAGGACCAGGGTATTTAAAAAGGTGCGGCCCATTCCTTCTTCCGCAAAGAGAAGAAAAAAGTTTTTCACCGTGGCCCGGGGGGGGAGAAACGAGTCGATGTAGCAGGCGCTGATTTGGGAAAGACTCATCCAGACTAACAGGAACAGCACCGCCGCCGTGGCGGCGATGTCGAACGGTGTCACCGAGAGCGGGGAGCC
>CAYYNJ010000065.1:0-6860 GCA_964472775.1 uncultured Spirochaetaceae bacterium | reverse complement strand
GGCATACACCAGCGCCAGCAACCGGGAGCTGCCTTCGATGAGGCGGCCCCCGTGGATCCGGGAGAGGTGGTGGTTCAGGGCGGGCCCCAGGAGGGTGGAGCTTTTGCGTTTCCGGCGGTAGAGGACGGGGATGATGATGAGCAGGGTCACCGCCCCGGGATGGAACCCCCGCAGAAATCCCCCGGCCGCCACGGTGTAGAAAATCTGACCCCACCGCAGGGCCGCCACGGCGGGAAAGAGCTTGGGTTTTATCAGCACCAAACCCAGGGCCGCGGCGGTGATGAGGCCCGGAAGACCCCCGGCGGGCAGCTGGGTCAGCAGGGGTAACACGATGAAGAACCGCCAGTTTGCCCCCTGCTTCGCCCCCCCCCAGTCGAGCCTGAGGTACAAGAGCGCCGCCGCCATCACCAAGGCGTAGGCGGCGTTGAGACCCAGGTCTCCCCGCTGCAGGAACAGCTCATAGAGAAAGACCCCCAGGGTGGTGGTGGCGCCGATGATGTGCCGGTCGGTGATTCCCGAAACCAGGGGCGGTCCGCCGGAGGTCATGAGGAACACCAGGGTGAACTCCTTGAAGGCCTTGATAAAATTCAGTAACCCCAGCAGCAGCAGCATCTCTTTGAGTTCCGGCAGATAAAGGTACCGGGCTATCTCTCCGTCCCCCGCCCCGTCGATCCGGGCTGCCTCTACCACCTCTTTGTTCACCTTGGCCAGCTGCCCCGCCAGCAGAAACGCCGTCAGGGGCAGCCCCAGCCAGAGGCTCACGGCGAGGCTGCTGAGAAAACCCGCCGCCGGATCGTTCATCAGATCCAACGAAAGACCCGTGATTCTCTGAAGCACCGAAACCCCGCCGTTGCCGTAGAGAAAGGCCCGCCAGAGGGGAACGGCGATGTAGATGGGGATGCCCCAGGGAATGAAGAGAACCCGGTAGAGGGCTCCCGACCCCTTTCCGGTATGAACCAGCCGCACCGCCAGGAGAAATCCCAGGGGCAGGGTGAGGGCCACCGAAAGAAAGGACCAGAGGATGGTGATGTTCACCGAGAAGGCAAAGCCCTGGTCGGAAAAGATGGTAACGTAGTTGGCCAGGCCGGTAAAAAACCGCCCCCCCGGGCCGTCGCTGTAAAAACTGTCCACCACCGCCCCGGCAAAGGGGGCGGCCCCGATGAGTAAAACGAGAAGAATGGGAGCTAAAAGCGGCAGGGGCAAGGGGTGCTTTTTCATGGGTTTTCATAAGAAAAAAGCCCGGCGGCGGCCTGTGTCGTCCCGGGCTTTTCCTTTGAAATTATCTTAGTAAATCAGCCGGATTTCCACAAGGTTCTTGATGGACTTGATTCCCTCGGGAACCAGTGCCGCATCCTTGTCCCAGACCAGCCGCAGGGGCCATTCATCGTCGGAAAGAAGCTGGTCGTCCTCACCGGTGAACATGGCCACGATCACATCGTCATTGCCTTCCACCTCGGCGTTGTCCAGGGTGATGGTGAATCCGTCGGCGGCGATGAGTTCCACCGCCTTATAACCGGTGGGCCGTTCGATGACCCGCCAGAGGGGCATGCCCATGTAGGGGATGTCGCTGTCGCTCTTCCGGTCGTAGTAGGAAACCCGGGTTTTGTGGGTGGTAACGCCGCTCTGCATGGTCTGCCGGTCGAAGACCTCGGTCAGATCTCTCTGGGTAAGGGTCAGGGAGAAATCCTTGAAGGGAACCCCTTCGGTGACGATGCGTTTTACCATCCGGGCCGAAGAGTGGCCGGAGATCTCGGGGTTCTTGGGTCCCACCTTGACCAGCCGGATGTAGCCGGGGTCTTCGGGCATGTACTCGCCGTTTTCTTTGAACGCCAGGATCCAGTCTCCGTCGGCCTGGTCCAGGAGCATCTCACCTCCGAAGGTCATCTCGTAGCCGTCCATGGCAACAATCTTCAGGGAGCTGTCGGGTTCCAGTACCATGAATTGCTCTAAGAGGGGCACCAGTTTCACGCCGGCCCAGACATTGGTGAAGCTGTTGCCGTAGCTGTTGGTGTAGGTTCCCTTATCCTCTACGTAGATGTCCATCTGCTCCATCTCTTTCAGGGTGTAGGCTCTTTCCACGCCGTTTATAGCTAGTTCAAGGGTGAAGCTGTTCTCTTCCAGGGCCACGGGCGCCAGGCTCAGTTCCACCGAGGCCAGATCCTGAATCCAGAGCTTGCTGGAGAAATCTCCCGCCACCTGCAGGGGGATGGGCTGGCCGTCCATGGATACCGCCAGCATCATCGTTTCGGGATCCACATCGGCGGTGAAGAAGGTGGCGGAGTAGCCGTCGGCGGCGGTGAGGGTGATGTCGTAACCCTCTTTCCAGAGGTCTTCCTGGAAGGTGAAGGGCATGGATCCGTCGGGATCATCCACCATGGCCACCACTTCGGAAAAGAGGATGCCGCCGTAGAGGTGGGTTTCACCCTTTTTTTCCAAGGGCAGCTCCACATACCCCTCGTTCAGCCAGGCTTCAAGATCCGATTCCCAGAGCTCGTCGCTTCTTACGCCGGTGAGCTCCACCATCCATCCCGATCCCGCCGGGGTGGCGGAGGAAACATCATCCACCTCCGGGGCTGATTCGGCCACCGGGGCAGTGAGGCAGCCGGTGAAAACCAGCAGGGCCGCCAAAAGCAAACCAAATACCATTCGTTTCATTATTATTCTCCTTTTTATCCAGCATCCTCCGGGAAGGTTTTTCCGGGGATGCGTTATTCGTTATCCATGAGCCGCTGGCCCTGGCGCAGCACCTCTTCCACCGACAGGCGTCCCGAAAGGGCGAATCGGATGAGCTTCCAGAGGTGGTTCTTGTAGACCCGGTAGATCCGCTGGGGGGGAATCACCGTGCCCTCCTCCATGGAGAGGGTGAAGGCTTGGTTAAGCGCCGCATCCATCTCCCGCAGGGGAAAAAGGTCGGGGCGGACGGGAATTTTCGCCAGATCACGGGTAAAACTTTCCTGCACCCCCCGGCCGGCCAGGTGCTGCAGGACCCGGCGGGCCAGCACGGGAACCCGGGTATGCCGGGGCAGGGCGAAGGCCTTGAAATCCAACAGGGGTGATACGGGGCGGCCGGTGTTTTCGTTCCGGGGATAAGGTTTGATACCGAAGTTCAGGCCCAGGGAAGTAAAATACGGGATGGCGTAGGAGCCGGTAAGGATCATGGCGGTTTCCCCCTGGATGAAGAGGGCGTCCATGGCGTCCCGCTCCCGGGGGACTAAAAGCCCCCGCTGTTCCAAGCCGATGATGTATTCCAGAGCCTTCCGGGTGGGCTCGTCATCCACGATGATGGTTCCATCCGCTTCCAGAAGGGTCTCCTTGCCGAAGGCGATCTGAAAAGGGATGAGCCAGTTGGATGAATAGGCGTTCCACGATGCGGGGGTAATGCCCCGGTCCTTGGCCGCGGCGGCGGCGGATTCGAAATCCGCCAGGGTCCAGGGACCCGGCGTCAGGGTGATCAGGTCCTTATTATAGAGAAGCACCTGGGTATCGAAATAAAACGGAACCCCCCAGAGCCGTCCGTTCAGGGTGAATGCCTCCTCTCCCTGAGAGATCAGGTCAGGCAAGGTCAGGTAATCCAGGTTCTGGATCGCCCCTGCCTGGATGAGATCCTCCACGGCGCTGGACTGGATCATGATCAGGTCGGGAACCCGGCCCCGGCCTCTGACCAGGGAGATGAGCTTGCTGTCGGGGTTGGGAACCTCCGCCGCTTCGATGGTCAGGCCGTGGAGGGCGGCAAACCGCTGGAACTCCGCCTTCAGCTCATCCCCCCCCTCCCAGGAGGTCCAGATTGTCAGTTCCCGGGACTCCAGCACCGCTCCCCTAATCAGAAACCGGGTAACCCCGGTGTAGAGGGTGTTCCGGAAGAGGAGGTTCCACCGGTCCCCTTCGGGGATGAACCAGGCTTCCCCGAAATCCTCTTCGGGAAAATCCGAATCGATCCGGGTGACGCCCCGTTGGTGGTAAATTTCCAAGGAGTAGATTTCTTCTATCAGGGGAAGGCATTCCAAAAGACCGTAGGCCGGAACAGGGCGTCCCTCCCAGGTGATCGGCACCGGAAGGGCTCCGGAACGGGAGGGAAGAGGGAGGGTTTCCTGATTGATCTGAAGATCCAGGGCGGTGAGCCCCGAAAGTGCCAGCAATGACACGAGGATGCCCAGGAAGGGCTTCTTTAACATCATGGTAGTCTTCCTTTCCAAATTACGGGAGGCTCCTCCGTTTCCAGAGAAACCCTATCGGCCCCTCTTCCATGAACCGTTTCTTTATAAGGATGCGGCGGTTAGGAAAAAGGGCTCGGAAAACGTATTGTCTACGAAGGCATATTAACCCGCTTTATTCGGCGGGTCAACGGCGGCCGGCTGTTCTAATCGTGACAAACCGGTAATAATGGGGAATACACCGGAGGGATGAAATGGACACCAGAGATTTTCTCAAGGATCTGCCCGCCCGGGCGGCGGGGCAGAAGAAGGAGCATCAGGCGGCGGTAAAGCGGCTTCGGAAGATGAGGTCCGGTGAGGTCGAAGCCCTGATGGAAGAGCTTCACCGGCGGGCCTTTGACGAAGTCGACTGCCTGGAGTGCGGAAACTGCTGCCGCTCCCTGGGCCCCCGGATCACCGAGCGCGATCTGGTACGGCTGGCGAAAATCCAGCGATTATCGGCGGCGGCCTTCTGTGAAACCTATCTTCTCCGGGACGAAGACAATGACTGGGTGTTCAAAACCATGCCCTGTCCCTTTTTGGGGGAGGGTAATTACTGCTTTGTCTACGAAAACCGCCCCCGGGCCTGTGCCGATTACCCCCATACCGAAGGCCGTCAGGTTCGTTCCCGCCTGGGAGAGCTGGTGAAAAACGCTCCGGTCTGTCCGGCGGTGTTTCTGGTACTGGAGGGTCTGGTCGGGGAGACGGCGGGGCGGGGTTGAAACCCTGATTAATTCCCCAACCGGTCCACAACAAACTCCCCCGGGGAGAGGGTGAAAATCGGCTCTATCCCCGGGGTCAGGTAGACCTTTTTGTCTTTGGTGATGAAGATTGCCTCGATCCCCTCCAGGCTTTCGATCAGGGCATAACCTTTTTCCAGTCCCATGGCGAAGACGGTGGTGGAAAGGCCGTCGCCGTCCACCGACCTTTCGGATACGATGGTGACTGCCGTCAGGCTGTTTTCCACGGGATAGCCCGTGGCGGTGTCCAGAATGTGGTGATACTTGACCCCGTCCTCGATAAAAAACCGCTCATAATCGCCGGAACTGACCAGGGAGAGGTCTTCCAGTTCCAGAACCCCCACCGAGGCGCCCCGGGGTTCCCAGGGGTTCTGTATGCCTATCCGGAACGGCTGGTTTCCCGGTTTTGATCCCAGGGCCAGAACGTTGCCCCCCAGGTTGATGATGCCCCTTTCGTATCCCCGGCTTTTCAGCGATTCGGCGATTCTGTCGGCGATGAATCCCTTGGCGATGGCCCCCAGGTCCATCTGCATCCCCGGCTTGGTCAGGCCTACCGTATGTGCCGCCGGGTCGGTGACTACTTTGGCAAGATCCGCCAGGGGCAGGGCCGCCTCGATTTCCTCCGGCGAGGGAACCCGGGCATCGTCGTAGCCGATGTGCCAGAGGTTTACCAGGGGGCCTATGGTGATGTCGAACCGTCCCCCCGAGAGACGGCCGTACCGCAGGCCCTCCTGGATAACTTCGAAAACCGCCGGGTCCACCTCCACCGGGTTCTCTCCGGCGGCGGCGTTGATGCGGCTGATGTGGCTGCCCGGGATGTTCAGGCTCAGGAGATTTTCGTACTCCCGGATCTCGGCAAAAAGCTCTTCGAAGAGCTTCGGTTTAGGAGGATCGTAGAGTTTGAACCTTACCACCGTACCCAGGATGAAATCGCTCTCTTCCCAGACTTCGCCGGCGGTGCTGCGGGGGGTGAGAAACCGGGGCGCCAGGATCAAGGCCCCTAAAACCAGGATTATCATGATGATCAGAATGATCGGTTTAATTTTCATGGAAGAAACTTACCGTAAAACAGGGGAAAAGGAAAGGGTAGGCCCCGGCATCCCGGGTCTGCATCAGCCTGTCATCTTCCCGGGCGGGACCCCAAATCCCGGGTAATCTTCCCCTCCATCCCGGGGTCGCCGTTGCGGATGATCTCCGGCAGGCGGCCTCCCAGGGCGATCTTCCCCGCGCAGATCAGCAGCACCCCCCGGACGCCGGGGAGGGCCAGAAGCCGGTCCATCGCGGCGGTCATGTCGGAGGCCTTCTTCACCAGGTTGCCCCCCAGGGTGGCGGCGGCGTCGGCGATGAAACCGTGGTCTCCGTAGACCGTCACCAGATCCGCCCGGCCCAGGCTCAGGGAGTGGCCCATGCGGCCCGAGGAGGAACAGAGGCTTAAAGGAGCCTCTTCGGGGAGAATCCAAAAGGCCAGCTTATCCTTCAGAGGGCCTTCCCCGGGGTGAATCCCCAGGATCATTTCCGAGGAGAGGCGCATCACCACATCCCCGCCGTTTTCCGCCACCGCCTCGGGTTCCCCCGCCGCCAGGGCGGCTTCCCCGGCCCGCGGCGGCCATGGGCCCCAGGCCGGTAAGCCGGGCCGCCTCCATCCTCCGCCGGGCTATTTCCGGGGGGGCCACCGCCGGGGGGTTGAGGGTTTCGGAGGGGGCCGGGATGTCGGGAAGGGGAACGAGGCTGGTTTTGAAGGCGGGCCGATACCGGAGGTAGGCCTCCAGGGCGGCCCTGTCCCTGAGGATGGTCTGAATCATCCCGGAGTCGGCGGGCACGGAGAGGCGGAAGTTAGCCTCTTTGTGGTTGAACTGGACGAACCGCCGGGCCATGGGCTAAAAGAGGGCGGTGCAGGCTCCGAAGGGGCAGTTCTTGATGCAGGCCAGGC
>CAYYNJ010000064.1:5905-12149 GCA_964472775.1 uncultured Spirochaetaceae bacterium | reverse complement strand
AAGGACCTCCAGCTCTTCGGGTACTCCTTGGAAGAAATCAAAACCATATCCGATTACTTCAGGCTCTTCATCCATCTGAAGGACAACCCGGATCAGGGAAATCCTGGAGAAAATGAAAAAGAGTTCACACGAATGCTGGAAGAACTGGAAGCCCTCTTTGAAAAGATTCGTCTCCTCCGGGAAGGGGCGGCGCGGTGGGAGGAACTGGCCCGAAAAAAGAAAAAAGAAATTTTGGCCCTACGCACCCGCAACTTAAAAAGAATGGAAAAAGGAGCAGATAAATGAGTCACCTCACCACAATAAAAACAGGCTACCGGGAAGAATCCCAGATCTGGGCGGATAGATACAGGAGCGGTCAAGCCGCTCTTTCTTTAGAGGAATTGGACATGGAGCTCTATCACCTCCCCTTCACATCCACGGTTCATGAAGCCATGCCCCGGGAGACCGAGGTGATTACCGATAACCCCGCCTTTCTAGCCCTGATGAATTATTACCTCGGCCAGGCAGAGGCATCAAACGAACACATTTTTAAGAAGCTCACCGTGGCAGACCGGGATATTTCCGAAAACAACCGGTTCTTCTATCCCTTCATCAAACCGCGGGGCGGGAAGGTAAAAGATGTGATCCTCCTCTTTCATGGACTAAACGAGAAGAGCTATCAAAAATATCTGCCCTGGGCCGGACGGCTTGTCCGGGATACGGGAAAGGGGGTTATTTTGTTCCCCCTGGCCTTTCACATGAACCGGGCGCCCCTCAGCTGGAGTACACCCCGGCCTATGATGCAGGTTTCAAAGGAACGGAAACAACTCTTCTCGGACCTGCGGGGGGCTTCCTTCGCCAATACCGCCATAAGCCACCGGCTCCAGTTTGCCCCGCAGCGCTTTCTTCTGTCGGGGATCCAGTCCTTTTTAGACGTCAATGCCCTGGCCGAATCGATGGTCCGCGGAAATCATCCCGGGATATACCAAGGGGCAGGGATTGACCTTTTCGGCTATTCCATCGGAGCGACCCTGACGGAGGTGCTTCTCATGGCAAACAGCGGAGGCCTTTTTTCCGATTCCAGGGGTTTTCTCTTTTGCGGAGGCGCCGTGCTGGACCAGCTTACTCCGGTGAATAAAGCCATCCTGGATAACCATGCTTTTAAATCCATCATAAGATACTTCAACAAACTGCTGAAGGAACAAGGCGGAAAAGAAGCCATGGTGAGTCACCTTACCGGTGAGGGAAGCAACGGATTTGAATATTTTAAAAGCATCCTGCTGCGGAGCGAATTAAAGGATAAGAGGGAAAATCGAATTATGGAAATTCACCGCCGGCTCATGGCTGTGGCTATGGATGACGATAAAGTGATCCCACGGTCCGCCATTTCCACCACGCTCCAGGGTGAGGACGGAAAAATCCCCACCCAAATTGATGTGATCGAGTTCGCCCATCCCCCCAGCCATGAAAACCCCTTCCCCGCCGACGCCGGAGAAGAGGTTGAACGCGGATTTTCCGCCGTATTTAACAAGGCGGCGGACTTCCTGAGCAACGGCTAAGCCAGCGACAGAAAGGCATCAACCAAAGGAGCGGCGGCCTTACGCTTATGGACCACCAGGCCGATGTGGTATGACTCTAGGGGAGGTGATACGGGTATTATTCTCACCCGGCTCTGGATCGGCCTTTTATCCACCACCAACTCGGGAACCACACCGACGCCGCAGCCGAGGTTCACCATGGCCAGGATCGCCTCATTTCCTGCGGCCTCGGCATAAATACGCGGCAGGACCCCCTTATCCTTGAACCACCCTTCAACCCTACGGCGGGCTAGATCCTTCTCCGGCAGGATAAGGGGAACCTCGCCCCAAGGGATGGGGTCTCGCTTCAACAGATCCTCACCGGCCCAGGGAATTTCAGGAGCAATAAAAAGGAGCGGCGAGTCGGTGACATGCTTAAACCTCAAGCTGGAGGGAAGATTTTCCGGGAGAGCCGCCACTGCCAGGTCGTGTTCACCCGAAAGGACTTTATCCAAGGCAACCGAATGGTCTCCTGTTTCAAGATGGATGTGAACCCGGGGGTAAGCTTCACGGTACCGTTCCAACAACTCGGGGAGTACCCCGTAACAACCGGTAACGGAACTGTATATTTTTAACTCTCCCCGCAGTTCACAGCCCTCCCCCTGGAAAACCTCCCGGGCCTCTTCCCAGGTAGAGAGGATGGTCCGTGCATATTCTCTAAAAGCGTCTCCCGAAGGAGTGAGGAGGACCTTGCGGTTGTCCCGCTCAAAAAGAACCTGACCAACTTGATCTTCGAGCCTTTGAATCTGCCGGCTCAAGGCGGAAGGGCTGATATGCTTAGCCTTGCTGGTGCGGCCGTAATGGAGGGTTTCGGACAGATGAAGAAAGAGTTCCAGGGTAAAAATATCCATTTTTATCCTCTTGTTGTTTTATTAACAACATTCTATATCAGTTCTTTCTCAAAAAACAACAATAAACATGCTGAAAAGAGGATACTTAGGGAGGGCTGAAGGAGAGTATCGTCAAGATTTATCCACGGTGGTGGACTCTAGGTAAAAGTTACTCTTCCGAGTCGAGAAAACGATGAACTGTGGCAAGAAGCTTTCTATTATTCAAAGGTTTGGGGAGGAAATCATCCATCCCTGCCTCACGGTATTCCTGAATATCATCGGGATATGTATATGAAGTCAGGGCAATGATGGGGGTGTGCCGATGAAGAACCCCCTCGCCATGGCGAATTTTCTTGGTAGCATCAAGTCCGCTCAGCAGGGGCATCTTGATATCCATGAGAATAAGATCGTAGGAGTTATCTAAGGCCATTTCCACCGCTTCAGCCCCGTTGATCGCTTCCTCCACGGCAAACCCCTCTTTACCTAAAACCCGAGAAAAGTAGATTCTGTTAACCGCTTCATCTTCAGCAATTAAAATGGTCTTAGGTCTCTCCATACTCCTAAAGTGTCGGTTAATTGCCCTAATATAGTGAGTCTTTCCACTCCGAACTGTTCGGATAAATCCATCGAGATTCTCCCAAAATCCGTGCTGCCTGGAGTTCTTGAAAGAGGACTGATCTTTGATGCAGGAGGGCTGGAATCCGAGACCACTGGGAGAACCGCTGCCCCGCATAAAAGTCGCGGCTAATGACCCCCCAGAGGGGCGCCCCGGCGGAGCGGAAGGTAACGATATAGTAGTTCGCTCCCATCTCTCCCGGATTTATCATGACCATCCGAACCTCATATCCATACTGAGCCAGAACTTGGAAAAAGAAAAGAGCAAAATCCCGATTCACCCCTTCACGCTCTTCCAGGAAAATCTGAGGAGATCTATAGTCATCACCGGAACCTTCTAGGAGTTCACAAACCGTCCGAGTATACACATAGAGGTTTTCAGGAAAACTCCCCGGAAGACTCTCGACCCGATAGAGGAAATCACCCCAGACCGAACCACGGTGGGGATATTCTTTCTCTTGAGGTCTATCCTCAACCGTTTCAGGAATTATTTCAGCACGATGCCTTTCGGCCGCCCGGAGTAGGCCCACCCGGGACAGAGCAGCGATACCATCCCGGAATCCATAAAAAGGCTGAAAATCATCCCCCAATAAGGTAGCCCCGGCTAGGGCCTCACCGAAGGAAAGCTGTCCGTCCGGTTCGAAGACATCGTCTCCCCGCAAAACCCTGATGACAAAATTATCCCGATACTCCCGATCCACCAACCCGCCGTTATAAGGATCCTCCGCATAGAACCGCACCACCTCATTAAGCAGTTCTCGGGGAGCTTCTTCTATCTGAAAGTGATACAGAGCATCCCAACCGCCATGGGCCCATTCGATAACAGGCTTTCCCGTATCCGATATGAGTGAAAGGGTTATTTGGCCGTCAATCACGGGAGAACGCTCCCTCAAAAGCGCCAGAAGCTGATCGCCCTGCGACCGATTCAGTATCACCCCCGTAAGATGACCCTCCCCGGAAGCGTTGACAGAGGGTGCCTGTTTCATATCTTCTTCGGTAACCACGAGAAGCTCCTGTCTATCCGCCGCCCGGCCCCATTGATGGGGCTGATACTTTAGGTATACCGAAACGACATCTTCAGCTACCGCATTAAAGGCAATAACAAACAGTAAGGGAAGGATGATTCTCACTAGAGGGGAAGGTGTGTTCATGGGATCAGTATACTTAACCTTCACCTTTGCTATCAACTCTTTTATTACTGTTCCCAATCTTGGGGATAGTTGAATCATAAAATCTTAGTAGGAGTAAATTAAAATAGAAATAACGTTAAGTACAAGGAATTACCTATGAAAGCGCCTCCCTTTTGTCCTAACAAAGAGTGTCAAAACTACAATCACCCCCCTCCCGATTGGTTTGTCCGTAATGGAACGTACAATACTCAGGTCTCTGGATCTATTCAGCGTTACCGCTGTAGAGCCTGCGGCATTGGATTCTCATCCCAGACATACAGGCTCGATTATTTTGTGAAACGGAAGGTCTCTTATAAATCGATTATGTCCTATTTAGTTAGCTGTTCAGGAACTAGGGACATGTCTCGGTTAATGAAAGTTTCTTGCCACCTGATAACAAACAGGATTAATCGGTTAGCCCGCCAAGCCATCGCTGTTCATGCCAGTATACTTTCAACCCTAATTCTCGATGAGGATCTAGTGGCAGATGGTTTTGAAAGCTATGTTAAATCCCAATACTTTCCTAACAACATTCAACTTTTGTGCGGTCAAGAAAGCCAATACTGGATTTTCTCAGATTATGCACATCTAAGACGAAAAGGGAGGATGACTATAACACAACAAAAGAAAAATAATGAATTAAAAGAGAAAACATACATAAACAGAGTAACGATTTACCAATCCTTCTCTGAACTTGTAAGAACCGTAGTGGACTTACAGCGAAAAAGCATGAAGAGGTTTGTGAACCTCTACACGGATGAGCACCCCCAGTACCGCCGGGTCATCAAAGAACTAGGTCCTCAAGAAGCACAGAGAATTCATCATGTAAGAGTTAACTCGAAGTTACCCAGGATAGGAACCAACCCACTCTTCCCAGTTAATTATCTTGATCGAGAAATCCGAAAAGACCTGGCAGAACATGTTCGAGAATCGGTAAAAAACGGTAAAAACGCTGGAAACTCCATGGACCGGCTAGCGGTATACCGTCACTTTCATAACTATATAAAATCCTTCAGGATCAACGAAAAGGAGCTAAGAAGAGAAACTCATGCAAGTATGGCAGGTATTGATCCCATCTTAATAGCCGCTGAGCTAAAAACTTTTTTCACACAGCGTCGTTTCTTAGGCAAAGTAGGATTTCTACCTTTGTCGGAACTTAAGGTGTGGGCGAAGTGCTTGGCCACTCCCCTGAGCAGATGGGCAGATTATCTTCCTCAGTATGTTCTCCAATGAAGGAACCATCACCAAGATTGGGAACAGTAAGAATAACTTGCATCCTAAGATGGGAACCTTTATAGTGGAGGCTATGAAAACCCCCAGCCTATTCACCCACACCCTGGCGGTGGCCTCCGGGAAGGGAGGGGTGGGTAAAACCACCACCAGCGTTAATATGGCACTCTATTTCGCCCGGCGAGGAATGAACACTCTCCTTGTGGACGCTGACCCTTTGTCTGACATCGCCACCCTGCTGGATTTAACCACCCCGGAGGAAAGCTGGGATGTGATTGACAAGCCGGTGGGAGTTTTTCAACTCCTTGATCTTTACACTTTGGGAAATAGATCAACACCGATGCAGGTGGGTGAACGGTTGAATCGTCTCATGGGCTCTCTGGGGAAAAAAGAATTTCAGGATTACCGGATGGTTATCATCGACCTGCCCGCCGGTGTTTTGGAGGAGGAGGGTTGGGAGTTCCTCGGCAAGACCGACCTCATGGTGGTGGTCACCAATGATGAACCGACCAGCCATGTCGCATCCGGTGCCTTCATTCGCCGAGCCTGGCAGGAGTCCGCCTCCACCCCCTTCAGGATCTGGCATAATAAATACGAGGGAATCAGCAACGAAGGCTTCGATCCCAAAGACCTGCCGGGTAATTATAACCGAAATGTTTCGCCGGAAGATCGCCTGGATTTTGCGCTGTTAGACCTAAAAAATACCGCCTACATTCCCAAGGACCCTGCCTTAGACCTTCTCCAAGCATCACCCGATCTCAACCTCAACATAAAAAGACAGATGCTTGAAAGGGTGGAGCTTCTCTATCGGGACAGGATAGGGCAAATCCTCGGGATCGCTCCC
>CAYYNJ010000064.1:0-5895 GCA_964472775.1 uncultured Spirochaetaceae bacterium | reverse complement strand
TATGAAGACCTTCCGCACCCATCCGGGAATAGCCGCCCGGCTCCTGGAAAACATGCTGTTTCTCTTGCCCCGGGTCGATACGGTAGACCAAGCTATGACGGAATTGGGATCTGAACTTACCCTGCTGGCGGGGGGTGATTTCTTTGACCGGGGGAATGATGCGGAGAAGCTTCAGTTGTTTTCGCCCAAAGAGAAGGATGAAATCGCCCAGGTTCTTCGTTTATTAAAGGAAGATAATCTAAGCCGGTCTCTCCGCAGGATCCGCAGGCTCCTGGAGGAACTGCTCGAAGAGGAAGAAAACTCTCAAAGACTTTTTTTCATGGGGACTGAGTCAACAAAACTTAAGAGTCTGGACCGCGAGGTTAGTCTCCTCCTGGGTATTATAAACGACAAGGCTCCCCGGGGCGGAACAACCCTCCGGAATCTGGGAGGTCTTCTCCTTTTCGACTTTACCCTTTTTAAACTTTTCGAATCTTCCACGGTTCGCCGACTCATCGAAGAATTTATTCCCTGGACCGAAGATGACCGGGGGCGGAAGAGACGGGACAAACAAAAACAGATTCGCTGGCTGGTGGAAAAAGACAACCATTACCGGGAGAAGTACCTTAATCTTCTCAAGACCCTCCGGCCTGTGATGATACAACAGCTCCTGGCCATTGCAGGAGTCCTAGAAACCGATAGCATCCTCTTCAAAAAAAGCGGAGGGATTCATCAGGAAGTGTACCTCCGTCTTCTTACCTCCTTTCTGCACGATGTTCTTAACAGCGGTCTGGGGGTGGTGATTGGATTCCGCTATCGCCCGGCTTCCCGGGCCTTTCATCATGGGGCGGAATTACTTCTTGAAGAGTTAGAGAAGAACCACAACCTCGTTGCCGAGGAATCGTCGGGTGGCTGATAGAATTCTGGAAGAAATTCTCCATGTAGTCACCGGCACCCCCTTCCCGGAAATTCCGGAGTCTCCTTTTTTCAAGAAACCCCTGGGGGGCATACCTTGGTCCCTTGAGGGTCCTATCTTCGATCCTGCAGAACTAACCGCCCTTCTGATGCCCCTGGTGAATAGACCTCAGGACGACAAACGGTTCAGGTCTCTTCTCACCTCGGAAATCACCGGGGCGGTTCAGGAAGCTTCACGGGTACTGGAATCTTACTCCGACAAAGACCTGGAGGGATGGCGAAAAGCATTTGCCCGGGCTTTGTCTGTCCCCTCCGATCACGAAGCCCGGGAAGCCGCGGCGGTGGAAGCGGGAAATCTCTGGCTTCCTGAACTCAAAATGGATGAGCCTGCCATCTTAGAAAGGTGGAGACTTACCGAAGAGAAACCCAATCCTCACCCCATAAAACCCACCGAAGTTATCCTGCAGCTCAACGCCCTGTACACCGAACCGGAAGAACCGGTAGCCCTTCCCTGGCGGAGTCTGTATAAAGAAGCGCTTCACCAAGCCCGCCCGGAGGATCGCGGGGTTACCGCCGAATACGACCATCCGGTGGCCCTGTTTTCCCCTCCCGAAGATCATGAACTGGAAGGCTGCCTGGCTGAATTAGAGAACGATATGGCCTTTGAAAAATCCCGTGGGATCCTGCCTGCGGATTACCGGGTGCCGGTACTCGTCTCGGTCAGTGTGACCCACCCTTACCTGGACCATCCCGCGGGTGAATGGCTGAGGAGCCTCCTGAAATCCCGGGAATTCCACCACCTGAAAATCCTTCTCCTCACAGAAGAAACAGTCAGAAAGATCCAAGCCGGCCTGTTTTCTCGCCCGCACCCGGTCTTGACGGTCCGGGGGGGATACGGCCGCCATTTTAATACCCTTAAATACTTCCAGCTTTTCTTAGAGAAGGGCTACGGCTACCGGGCGGGTTTTAAACTTGATACCGACGAAGGGATTCACAGCCAAGAGCTCTTCGGTGCCACAGGCAAGACCTGGATGGAAACTCTCTGTCATCCCCTCTGGGGCGGCTCGGCCCGGGACTGGCGAGGGAACAGAGTGGTCCTGGGGTTTAATGAAGGGGAATATGTGGACAGCCGGGACAGGGAAAAGCTCGGTTACGCCGGGGCCCTCAGGGAGCCTGATGTAAAGCTTCCAACCACCCGGCAGGGGGAAGAGCTTTTCTTTCCCAAAGGGATTGCCCACGCCCGCACCACCGCCCTCTATAACCGGGAAGCCGACCGAAGGGGCCCCCTTTCTCATCCTGTGGTAAAAGGAGGAGGGTACGGGGTGACCAACCAGGCCCTTCGTCAAGCCCTCCCCTTCACCCATCCCCGGGTGGGCCGGGCAGAGGATCAGCAGTTCTACTTCTCCGCCATCCCCGATGGGATACGGGGATTCTTTAATCCCAACCTGAGGATAATCCATTACAAATCGACGGTGGCAAAATCAGAAGAGAAAACCGAAGCCACCCGGCTTTTGGGCGACCTGGCCCGAATTCTCCTGTTCCGGCATCTCATCCTGAAATTCGGCATTAAGGATGATTTGGATCCCATGCCCGGGGTTTTTGCCTCTCCCCTGGCCCGTCCCCAGGCTCTTTTTCACCTTCTCTACAAGGCCTGGTGTTACCACCAGAAGGGAAATGCCGCCACCGCAGAGATTCTCCTCACCCGGGGGGTGGAGGAGTTAAAAGGGCTGAAGGATGATATTGACAACGGTCAAGTCGACCGGGAGTGGGAAGAGGAAAAAGATATCTGGCAGGCCTTGGTGACGGAGTCTGATCGTTTATCAACCGGCACAGTCCGTTCCGTCCTGGAACCCCATTTTATCTAAATCCCATGAAGGAACCCTTTCCCCGCCTTGACGCCGCCCCGGAGGTGCACCGCCGCCTCCTCCCCCTCTGCCGTCTTAGAGAAGGCGAGATCTGGCAGGATCCCTTGGGAAAACACCGGGTGGGTGTCCTGGATGCCTCCCGGCGGGAACACCTGGAAGCCCTTTTTGGAAAAGAACAAGCCTCCTTGGCCGTCAACGACCCTCCCTATAACATTGCCTTGGAAGGCCGGTCCACCCCCCAGCTTTTTGCCGGATCTCTGGAGGGATACCTGGCGTTCACCCGGGCCTGGGTGGAGGCTCTGCTGCCCCGGATGGCCCCGGATTCTCATTTCTATATCTGGTTAGGAGCGGACCAAACCCAGGGATTTCAACCCCTCCCCGATGTGATGCTGCTTCTCCGGGAGTATCCAGAACTCAGAAGCCGCAGTTTTATAACTCTCCGTAATCAAAGGGGCTACGGAACCCGAAAAAACTGGATGTGCGCCCGCCAGGAACTGCTCTCCTATTGCCTCGGAAATCCGCCCTTTCAGGTGAACTATACGGAAATTCCTAAAATTGTTAAGGGATATTATAAAACCGTGGGGGGCCGCCGTACCGAGAACACAGAACGCGGCGCCTCTCCCTTCATAAGGCCCGGGAACGTCTGGGTGGATATTCAGCAAGTCTTCTACCGGATGGAAGAGAATGTTCCCGGTGCCTATGCCCAGAAACCCTTGAAGGCCATCCGCCGTCTAATCGAAACCAGCAGCCGTCCCGGCGATCTGGTGACCGACCTCTTTTCTCACTCCGGCACCACCCTCCTGGCCGCCGAAGAGACGGACCGGCGCTGTTTCACCCTTGATAAAGACCCCGTATTTGCCGAACTCACCATCCGGCGGCTCGAGCATTTCCGTTCCACCGGACTGAGGGGCTGGCAGTGTGAAAACCCTTTTCCCCAGATAGCTCCTCACGGGTAAAAACTTCTAAAAGTGGTGAAAACATTCTTTTTCCCCTTGCGACCCGATATGTAGTGTGGTATATTGGCATTCGAGGGTTAACAACCACCATATGTGGCGCCCCAAAGGGGTCCAGTGGCGGGCTGATTCTTCATAACATAAAGTGGTTTCTTTATTCTAACCACCCCAGTACATCAATCCCCGAGCCTTCAGAGGGTTTTGCTGTATCTGCGTGATTTTCAAGGAGGAGAGGAACATGCGCTGTCCCTACTGCGGACATCCGGAAGACAAGGTGCTGGAATCGCGGCAGAACTCCACCGCTACTTCAATCCGGCGCCGCCGGGAGTGTCTGGAGTGCGGCTACCGGTTCACCTCCTACGAGAGGATTGAAGAAAAACCGTTGATGGTAATCAAACGGGACGGCCGGCGGGAGCCCTTCGACCTTTCAAAAATTGCCCGGGGCCTCGAAAGGTCCCTGGAAAAAAGGCCCATCCCGGGAGACGCCCGGGAGGAGCTGCTTCAGCAGATTGAAGACGAAGCGGTAATTCTGGGAAAGGGATCCCACGAAGTGGAAGCCGAAGCGGTGGGCGAGCTGGTTTTAAAGAGACTCTACAGTCTAGACAGGGTGGCCTACATCCGGTTCGCCTCGGTCTACCGCAAGTTTGATGATGTGAGCGAATTTATCGAAGAAATTGAGAAATTTTCCCGCTATGACGGAAAATAACAGGTAAACCCAACGGGAGGGGTGGTTTTGTCAACAGAAAATAAGGGAAGCAACTGGAAAGAGTTCCTGGGAGTCCGGGAGCCCCTGGAGGAATCCTCGGGGGTGAAAAGAATTGTCAAAAGGGACGGCAGAATCGAAAAATACGACCGGTGGAAGATCGCCAGCGCCATCGGCCGGGCCTACTCCGCCATCGGGGTTAAAGAAAGCCCTGAGGAAGTGGAGACCCTGACCGTCCGGGTGGAGGAAAAACTCAAGGAGTTCATGGCCCGGCGGCACCCCAACTCGGCTCCGGCCATCGAAGAGGTGCAGGATCTGGTAGAAAACGTGCTGATTGAGTCGGGGAACCCCGGGGTGGCCAAAGCGTATATCCTTTACCGGGCCAAACACGAGGCGATGCGGGACACCAAGAAGCTCATGCTGGATATCAATACCACCATGGACGGCTATCTGTCCCAGTCGGATTGGAGGGTCAATGAGAATGCGAATGTCAATTTCTCACTGGGAGGATTGATCCTTCATAACTCCGGCACCATCACCGCCAACTACTGGCTCAAGAACATCTACACCGATGCCATCGCCCAGGCCCACCGGAATGCGGACATGCACATCCATGACCTGTCCATGTTCTCCGGCTATTGCGCCGGCTGGTCCCTCCGGCAACTCATCGCCGAGGGTCTGGGGGGGGTTCCCGACAAGATCACCAGCCTGCCCGCCAACCACCTGTCCACCCTGATTCAGCAAATCGTCAACTTCCTGGGGATCATGCAGAACGAGTGGGCCGGAGCCCAGGCCTTGTCCAGCTTCGACACCTACCTGGCCCCCTTTGTGAAAAGGGATAACCTTTCCTATAAAGAGGTTAAACAGAGCATCCAGAGTTTCATCTTCGGGGTAAACACCCCCTCCCGGTGGGGAAGCCAGGCGCCCTTCACCAACATCACCCTGGACTGGGTCTGCCCTCCGGATCTGAAGGACAAACCCGCCGTGGTGGGAGGAAGGGAAACCGCCTTTACCTACGGAGATTGCCAGGAAGAAATGGACCTGATCAACGGCCCCTTCAGCGATTTGATTTGAGCCGGCGATGCCAACGGCCGGGGATTCCAGTATCCCATCCCCACCTACAACATCACCACCGATTTCAACTGGGAATCGGAAAACGCCCGGAAGCTCTTCGAGATGACCGCTAAATACGGTACTCCTTACTTCCAGAATTTCATCAACTCCGACCTGGACCCCGGGGACGTGCGTTCCATGTGCTGCCGCCTCCAATTGGATAAACGGGAACTGAGAAAACGGGGGGGCGGCCTCTTTGGGTCCGATGAGTTCACCGGTTCCATCGGGGTGGTCACCATCAACCTTCCCCGGATCGGCTATCTTTCCCGGTCCCGGGCGGCGTTTTACCAGAGGCTGGAAAATCTCATTTCCTTGGCCTCCCAGTCCCTGGTGATCAAGAGAAAAGTGATCAACCGTCTCATGGGAG
>CAYYNJ010000063.1:0-12261 GCA_964472775.1 uncultured Spirochaetaceae bacterium | reverse complement strand
TTTTCTTCGACGACTTTTACCGATCCCTGGGCCGCGAAGCGGCTCGCTACATCCTTTTTGATCCCGCCGGGGAGATAACCCCCCTCACCTCCCGGAGAGAACTAGATGCCTGGGTCAGCCGCTCTCTACGGACCCTGGTGGAGACGGGGCATCAGAATCTGAAAGAGAACCTTCCGCCGGTGCTTAACCGGGCCTTGTATTTTATTCAAGGCAACTATGACCAGCCTCTTCAGCTCTCCGACGCCGCGGATTTCTGCGGTATTTCTTCCTGTTATTTAAGCCGTCTTTTTACCGAGCAGCTGAACGTGTCCTTTATTGATTACCTTACTTCGGTACGCCTTAAGGTGGCGGAAGAGCTTTTGCTGGAAAACCGGCGGCCCATCAAAGAGATTGCCGGCATGGTGGGATATCAGGATCCCAATTACTTCAGCCGGATTTTCCGCAAGCAGAAAGGTTTCTCCCCCAGTACCTATGTTCAGGAGCATGGCGATGAAAAATAAGTTTTTGGGAATTATTCTGGTTCTTTTTATCCTTTTCTCCTGCGGTCAGAATAAAAACCGTGAAGAAGCGGTGGAAAAAAAAGAAATCATCATCGGGTTCTCCATCGCCACCGACACCTTCATCCTGGAACGATGGAACAAGGACATAAAAATTTTCACCGGCGCCGCCAAGGAGCTGGGGGCGGAGGTTCTTTTTCAGCTTTCCGCCGGAGGGACCCGGGCGCAGATCGATCAGATCCGTTATCTGCTGACCCAGAATATCGATATTTTAGTGGTGCTCCCCCACGATACCTCCATGCTGGCGGGGGTTATCAAAGAGGTGAACGATCAGAAGATTCCCGTGGTTGCCTACGACCGTCTCATTCAGGGGGTGCCGATTGCCGCCTATGTTTCCTTCGATAACGTGGAGGTGGGAAGGCTCTTCGGACGGGCCCTGACCCAAAAGGTCCCCCGGGGCAATTATCTCGTCGTCAACGGTTCGGTCAGGGACAACAACAGCTACCTGGTAAACCAGGGCCTTCATGAAATCATCGACCCCTTTTTGAAGAGCCGGGCCATCTCTCTGGTCGATGAAATTTGGCTTGAACAGTGGAGCGGCGATGAGGCGGCGGCCCGGATCGCCGAAGTACTGGAACGGACCACCGAGATTGACGCCGTATCCGCCGGAAACGATCAACTGGCCAACGCCGCCATCCAGCTTTTGGCGGAACGCCGTCTGGCCGGAAAAATCGCCGTGGTGGGCCAGGATGCGGATCTCCTTTCCTGCCAGAGGGTGGTTGAAGGGCTCCAGCTGATGACGGTGTATAAACCGATCAATAAACTGGCCACCCGGGCCGCCCAGATTGCCGTTTCCCTGGCCCGGGGAGAAAGTCTCGAGCCGGACCGGCTAGTGGATAACGGCAGCAACACCATGATCCCCTACTATGTGGAAATGCCCCAGGCGGTTTTTAAAGACAACATGGAAGAGACCATCATCCGGGACGGTTTCCATTCCGCCGAAGATGTTTTCAGGACCCCGCAAAAAGCGCAATAGCATAATTTTGTCTTAAATCTTGTGCTATAACACCCCCTTCTTTTTCTCTTTTGATAAATATTCCGCAGATCATGTAATACAAATCCTGTATCTCCCCCCCCGGTCCGCCCATACAATTTAAGAAACATATTCCAAGGAGAAGTATATGAAAAACGCTCTAAGAATCGCACTACTGTGCGTGGTTTTCGCTCTGCTTGCGGTTCCCGTCTTTGCCGGCGGTGCCCAGGAACAGACGGTGGAAAAAAAGGTCGGCATCCTGATGCCCACCAGATCCCTGCAAAGATGGAACCAGGACGGGGCTTACCTGAAATCCAAACTCGAAGCCCTGGGCTATGAAGTGGACCTTCAGTACGCCAACAACCAGGTAGCCACCCAGGTTTCCCAGCTTGAGAACCTGGTCACCACGGGAAACAAGATTCTTGTGATTGCTTCCATCGACAGCACCGCCCTGAAAGGCGCCCTGGCCGAAGCCAAGGGTGAAGGCTGCAAGATCATTGCCTATGACCGTCTGATCATGGACACCGAGAATGTGGATTACTACGCCACCTTCGACAACTACAAGGTCGGTGAACTTCAGGGTAATTTTATCGTGGAAAAACTGGGACTTGCCAGCGGTAAGGGCCCCTTCAACCTCGAGGTCTTCGGCGGTTCCCCCGACGACAACAACGCCTACCTCTTCAATCAAGGCGCCATGGATCAGCTTCAGCCCTACATCGATAAGGGTCAGCTGGTTATCAATTCCGGACAGACCGAGATGAGCGTGATTTCCATATCCGAATGGAAAGCCGAAGGCGCCCAGGCCCGGATGGACAACCTTCTTACCGCCTTCTACGCCGACAAAAAAATTGACGTGGCTCTCTCCCCCCACGACAGCCTCGCCCAGGGAATCGTGGCTTCCTTGAAGTCCGCCGGATACGGCACCGCCGCCAAACCCTTCCCCGTTTTAACGGGCCAGGATTGTGACAAAATCAATGTGAAAATGATGATCAACGGCGAGCAGTCCATGTCGGTTTTCAAGGATACCAGAACCCTGGCGGAAAGGGTCGTTACCATGGTCTCTGAAATCGGAGACGGCAGCACCGTCACCGTGAATGACACCGAGTCCTACGACAACAACGTTAAAGTTGTTCCCTCTTTCCTCTGTGATCCGGTTTTTGCCGACAAGAACAACTACAAAGAATTGCTGATTGATTCCGGGTACTACACCATCGACGAGATAATGTAACGCCACATCATCGGCATAAAATAACCGGTACAGCGCTTCGGCGGCTGTACCGGTTTACCACTGAGGGTACAACCACATGTCTGCAAATATTCTAGAGATGCGAAACATAACAAAAATCTTCCCCGGAGTAAAAGCGCTGGACCAGGTCAGCTTCGAGGTGGAGCGGGGACACATCCATGCCCTGGTCGGAGAGAACGGCGCCGGAAAATCAACCCTCATGAACGTACTCAGCGGCATCCACCCCTTCGGAACCTATGAGGGCGACATCTTTTTTGAGGGAGCAGAATGCCGGTTCAAAGGAATCAAAGACAGCGAAGAACTGGGCATAGCCTTTATTCATCAGGAACTGGCTCTGAATCCCTACATGAGTATCGCGGAAAATATTTTCCTGGGAAACGAAAGACAGAAAAACGGCATCATCGACTGGGAGAAGACCGCCGAAGAGGCCCGTCAATTGATGAAGATGGTGGGGCTGAACCTGCACCACGATGCGCTGATTAAGGATATCATGGTGGGGCAGCAGCAGCTGGTGGAAATTGCCAAGGCCATCGGTAAAAACTGTAAACTCCTGATTCTAGATGAGCCCACCGCCGCATTGAACGATAAAGACTCCCAAAACCTCCTGAATTTACTGGCGGAATTGAACAAAACCCGGGGATTATCCTGCATCATCATTTCCCATAAACTCCATGAGCTAACCCAAATTTGCGACCGGCTTACGGTAATTAGGGACGGTCAAACCATCACCACCATGAACAAAGGCGATGCGGAGATAACCGAAGACCAGATCATCAGGCACATGGTGGGCCGCCAACTGACTAACCGGTTCCCCGAAAGGGTTCCTGCCGTCGGCGATGTGGTTTTCGAAGTGAAAAACTGGTGGGTCTACGATCCCCTGGATGATTCCAAGGCGGTGATTAAAGACGTCAATTTCAACCTTCGCCGGGGAGAAATCGTGGGATTTTCCGGCCTCATGGGGGCGGGCCGTACCGAGCTGGCCATGAGTATTTTCGGGAAATGTACGGGAAAAACATTGAAGGAAAGCTGATAAAAAACGGAAAAGAGATCACCCTTTCCAAAGTGCGTGATGCCATCCACAACGGCGTGGCGTATCTTTCCGAAAACAGAAAGGAAGCGGGACTGATATTGATCAACGACATCAAAGAAAATATCACCCTATCCAACCTCAATAAACTAAAAAGAAACGGCGTCTTAGATCTGAATATCGAGATCAAGGTGGCCCAGGAATATAAGGAGAAGCTCAACATCAAGGCTTCCAGTATTTTCCAGAAAGCCGAGAGCCTATCCGGAGGGAATCAGCAAAAGGTCTGTGTCTCCAAATGTCTTTTCACCGATCCTGAGATACTGATTCTTGATGAACCGACCCGCGGGATAGATGTGGGGGCCAAATATGAAATCTACAAGATCATCAATCAACTGGCCGACGAAGGTAAATGCATCATGTTTATTTCCTCCGAATTACCCGAGATCCTCGGAATATCCGACCGCATCTATGTGATGAATGAAGGACGGATTGTCGATGAAATGCCGGTCCAAGAGGCTAGTCAGGAAAAAATCATGACGAGTATCGTTCAGAGCTCCAGCGGCCGGTAAGGCTGAAGCGTAAATTGATAAGAACACAATGAGAGGTATCCTACGATGAATGAAAGGACCGCAGAGATTACCAAAAATGCCAGCATCCTCGACCAACTCAAGATTGTAATCAGACGGAATCTGCGTCAGTATGCGATCTTGATGGCATTGATCACCATAATCATAATTTTTCAGATTGCCACCAAAGGGATTCTATTAAAGCCCATTAATGTGTACCGATTAATCGGACAGAACAGTTACATCCTTATAATGTCCATAGGAATGACCCTGTGTATTTTAACCGGGGGAAATATCGACCTATCGGTCGGTTCCATCGTTGCTTTTGTCAGCGCCTGTTCGGCCCTGTTCAGCGTTACCTGGGGGCTGCCGGCGGGATTAGCCATCTTTCTAGGTTTGTTGATGGGCCTTTTAGCGGGATTCTGGCAGGGCTTCTGGATTGCCCATGTGAAGATTCCCTCCTTCATCGCCACCCTGGCGGGGATGCTTCTGTTCCGGGGGCTTAACAACCTGCTGCTCAACGGCCTGACCATCCCCCTGCCCGATCTCTACGTTACCATTGCCTCCGGTTCGATTCCCGATTTTCTGGGGGCCGCGGGGCTCCAGGTGCCGAACTTTATCACCGGGTCCGGGGTGTTCCATGTTACCACCATCATCATTGTATTCATTGCCTCCCTGGTTTTAGTGCTTTTCATGTTCTTTGACAGGAAGAGCAAGGCCGCCCATGGTTTTATTCTGGGATCGTTTACCGCTTTCATGGTGAAAACCGTCAGCCTCTTTATCATCATCAACATCTTCGGCCTTTGGCTCGCCGCTGCCAACGGATTCCCCTATGTCCTCTTCTTACTGGTTTCCCTGATCATCATCTATTCCTTCATCGCCAATAAAACCGTGGCGGGACGGCATGTGTATGCGGTGGGAGGCAACGAGAAAGCCGCCGCCCTCTCGGGAGTTAACATCAAGAAAGTCATGTTTTGGGTCTACGCGAATATGGGGCTGCTGGCGGGACTGGCCGGCATCGTCTTTGCGGGCCGGTTAAACGCCGCTTCCCCCCTGGCGGGAAAGGATTTTGAGCTTGATGTTATCGCCGCCTGTTTCATCGGCGGGGCTTCCATGAAGGGAGGTGAAGGGACCATCATCGGGGGCATCATCGGCGGCCTGATCATGGGTATTTTGAACAACGGTATGTCCATTCTGGGATTCAACATCTTCATTCAGTCGGTTATCAAAGGATTGGTCTTACTGGCCGCCGTGTCTTTCGATGTCTACTCGAAGTCGAAAACCACCACCCGCACCGCCGAATAACCATGAGGCACTAAAAAACCCAAAACCCGGAGGTGTTCCGGGTTTTGGGTTTTGTGTTTTGGGTTTTTAGTCACCGGATAATTACATGGAAAACCGTGCCACAGAATTATTTAAAGTTTCCACCGCACTCATTGTCTGAGCTGAAAGTCCCGAGGTCTCTTCAATTATTTTTTGAATCTCAACCGCCCCGGAATACATATGCTCGATCTCTTCAGAGATTTCTTTGGAATTTCTTGAAAGCTCATTCATGGATGTTAGAACTAACGCATTCCCTGTGGTCATTTCTTTGGCGCCTAAAGTAACCTCGCTGGTTATGTTGTTTATATCGCGAAGGGATTCTAAAATTAACCGGGAAGCTTCTTTCTGTTCATTCATGGAGGAATCAATTTCCTGAACAATCGGGCTGGTGGTGGAAAGCTCGTTTGCCAGGCTGATAAATGCTTTTTGAGAAACCGTAGATGCCTCAACAACCATATTTATTCCTTGTTGTACATCGGCAAGCTCGCGGCCGATCACTTCTGACTGCAGGGATGAATTCGCCGCAAGCTTTCTAATTTCATCGGCCACAACGGAAAATCCTTTTCCTGCTTCTCCGGCGTGTGCCGCCTCGATGGCCGCATTCATGGCAAGAAGATTAGTCTGTGTGGCAATTTCTGCGATCACAGCGTTAGCTTCGGTCAGATGCCGACTTTTACTTTCAATTTCCCGAATCTTTTCATCAACCACTGCTTGTTTTTTTCTTCCTGATTCGGAATCTTCAAGTAATTGTTTAAACCTTTCTGATACCCTGTTAACCGACACATTTACTGAGCTAATATTCCCTATCATTTGCTCAATCGCAGAAGAGGAGTCTTCTACCTCTTTAGACTGATTTATGATAAGGCGTTCAAGCGACTCTATGTTTTGGGCAATTTCGTTTACCGCACTGACAGAACTATTGACACTATCGTTTTGTTTAACTGTTCCTGTTTTAACAATCTGAGCATTTGCTACAATACCTTGAACGGCGATACTTGAACTATCCGCCCCTTCCATAAGGGCCTTACTGGCAGAACCGCTTTTTCCCGCCGCATCTTTAATCAGTTTTATGGAATCTCTAAGTCCCTGAACTGTCTCTGAAAGTGATTTTCCAAGAATCCCTATTTCATCAGAAAGCCGCATAATAGAAGGAGGTATGTCGTCGGAAAGATCTCCGGTGGCAATTTTTTTGGCAATAGCAGAAAGATTTTCTAAGGGGCGGGTGATATGCCGCGAAATAAAGAAAAAAACAAGGGCGCCGGATAGTCCGCCGATAAGCATCACCATTAGGCTCACCAAAAGCTTAGCTTTTTTCATTGCCAGTTCAGATTCCTGAGCATTCTTAATGACATTTTGAATGGATTGATCAAGGGCTCCCTGGGCTTCCTTTATCGATGCCCGTAGGCCTGAGTTTTCGTCAAACCCGATCTGTTCTAAAAGGCTCCAGTAATCATGTATCCCTTTTCTGTAAACCTCAATGCCGGCATGAGCGTCTTCGTCACTCAGGTCTCTGATCATATCGAGATCTTCGTTTATTGATGCAACATCTTTTTCCCTTTTGCGGTGGATGAATTTCATTTCATGTGTTTTCATCTCTTCAAACAGAATGGCTAAATCGGGGTTATCAAAATTGAGATAAGGTTCAAAATCTTTACGCGCCTGGCTGAATTCTCCCTCAATCCCATAATCATCAAAACCCATTTCCTGATAGACCTCGACAATTCTTTGAAAATAGCGGTCGAGGGAGTTTGTGTTTTCCTTTAAAACATTGAGGGCTTTTTTCATTTCTTCATCAACGGTAAAGTCGAAAAATGTCTCGATGCTGGATTTCATGTCCTTCATGGCAGAGGTATAATTATCGATACCGGGAGAGATTTGAGACTCAAAGTACTCATAGGTAATGACATCATAAAGTTGGAAATATAATACAGCCCCGTAAGCCGTTGAAGCTGCCTGGTCTATAGCTGTTGCCAATCGGATTCCCTCGACAGCTTTCTGTATCCTTTTATCAAGCATTTCCATGGAAATAAAGACAGTGAAGGCAGTCAAAATAATCAGAACCGCTCCTGTAAAAAGCAGTTTTGTTTGAACGTTCATGTTCGTCTTCGCGTAATTGTTTATAATTGGTTTAACATCATACAGCCAACGACTATTTTAAACAATAGGAGGAGTACTTCGTTGCTTGGTTGGCCAGTATCACATGATAAAAGCTAATCCGCACCGCCGAATAACCATGAGGCGTAAAAAAGCCAAAACCCGGAGGTGTTCCGGGTTTTGGGTTTGCTGTTTTGACCTTCAGGTCTTAATCGTTTTTCATCGACTCGGGCTGCCGGGTGGCGGTGAGTACCGTCGACCAGAGGCTTCCCTCGGGATTAACAAAGTTCCGCCGGGAAATGGCCATCTTCATGGGCACGTGGACAAAATGGTCGTTGAGAAAACTCACCAATACCTTGGTCTTCCCCGCCATGGCGGCATGAACGGCGTTGGTTCCCAGCCTGAGGCAGTAGATGGAATCGGTGGCGTTGGCCGGGGCACTGCGGATCATATACCCCGGATCAATGTACTTCAGGTGAATTTCCCGATCTGTCTTCTTGAAGTATTCTTCTATTTTCTCCTTCAAAAAAAGGCCGATGTCGTTGAGTTTCTTATTGCCCGAAAGATCGGTGGCGTTCGAGGCATCCAGATGTTCCTGACCGGCCCCCTCGGCGACCACGATGGTCACCGATTTCCCTTCCTTCAGCCGCCCCTCGATACATGAAAGCAGTCCCTTTGGACCGTCGATGTCGAAGGGTATCGCGGGGATGAGGGAGCTGCGGGTGGGCTTGCCTGATGCCGAACGCACGAAAGCGCCCAGCGATTGCGTCAGAAATTGACGGCGCTCATGGCCAGGGCGGTTTGGGCGGCGATGAAACCCGACTCACGGCCCATGAGCTTCACCAAGCCGATTCCGTTTATGGCGTCCGAGGCTTCGATGTAGGCGCTTTCTGCGGCTTGTTCCGCCAGAGAAACGGCGGTTTCAAAACCGAAGGAGCGCTGGATAAAGCTCAAGTCGTTGTCGATGGTTTTGGGAATTCCCACCACCGCCACCTTCTGCTTCCGTTTTTCCAGCTCTTCGGCGATGGCCAAAGCCCCCTTGGTGGTACCGTCGCCCCCAATGGAGAAAAGGATGTTGAGATTCATCTTTTCCACCGCATCGGCTATGGCGGACACATCCGCCCCGCCCCGGGAAGATCCCAGGACGGTTCCGCCCTTCTGGTGGATATCCTCCACCACCTGGGGATTTAATTCCAGGGTAGGCAGGCTGTATTCGGGTAAAAAACCCTTATAACCGTTCCGGATACCGGAGATCCTCCGCACCCCGTAGAGGTACCAGAGGGTCCGAACCACCGCCCGGATGACGTTATTTAATCCGGGGCAGAGGCCGCCGCAGGTTACGATTCCCGCATGAACATGACCAGGGTTAAAATAGATATGTTCCCGGGGACCCGCTTTTTCCAGGCACTCCTTAAGTTTCACCTCTTTGCTGTCCTGTCCTACCTTAGCGGCGATGTTGTAAAGGTAGACCTCGCTTTCATCGACGTAGTTCACCCGGTTATCGCCCCTGACCTTGGACATCATAATGGGAGAAGCCACGTTGGCTTTTCCCAGGCTGGGTATGGTGAAATCTAAATTATCAAGCTGATTGCTCATTTTGCCCTCCCCAATGGGTTTATCTAAGCTTAGTACAAACCCGGTGGTTATTTTCTTCCAGAATTTTTCTTTTTAAGTATTCTTTTTTGCACTATTGTTGTGCTTTTTTATACGCTGCTTTACTGAGTCTATCGTTGAGGGCATGCCCTACCCCGCTTTCAGGAAACCGGGGAGCCCAGATTTCTTTTAACCCCATCTTATCCAGCCTCCGCAGCGCCGCATAGAGGTGGGCCGCCGCTTCTTCGAGGCTGCCGGTTTGGCTGAGAATGACCACGGGTCCCGCGGAGACAAAACCGTCGGGGGCCCTTAAAATCACGCCTATACCAGGATCATCGTTTCGGGCAGGAAGGTTTTCCTTGATGAAAAGGGGGGTCTTGGGCGCGTAATGGCTGGCCAGCAGCCCCGGGCTTTCCAAGGGAGCGTTTTTAAGAACAGGATGATCTTCCGCCGCCGGCACTTCCAAAGGGCCCACCACTTCTTCTAACTCTTCCCGGGTTATGCCGCCGGGTCTGAGAAGCCGGGGCACCTTACCGGTTACCGAAACCACCGTCGATTCCAGCCCTACCTGGCACCCTCCTCCATCGATGAGGGCATAATCTCCCGGCCCCAGCTGTTCCCGGACATGGGCGGCGGTAGTGGGGCTGGTTTTCCCGAAGGCGTTAGCCCCGGGAGCCGCCACGGGGGTGCCCGCCTGGCGGAGAAGCTCCCGGGCCACGGGATGCCGGGGCATCCTCACCGCCACCGTGGGGTTGCCTCCGGTGGTAATATCGGGGACGTCTGGTTTCTTGGGAAACACCAGGGTTAAGGGTCCCGGCCAGAACCGGTCCATCAAAAGCAAAGCATTCTCGGGTATCCGGGTTACCAGGGCTTCCAGTTGATCCCTGCTGGCCACATGGGCGATGAGGGGGTTGAAGTGAGGCCGTCCCTTCAGGGCGAAAATCTGTTTCACCGCTTCGGGGTTCAGGGCATCGGCTCCCAGGCCGTAGACCGTTTCGGTGGGAAAGGCCACCACCCCGCCCTCTTTGAGTCTCTGCGCTCCCCCGGTGATTTCGGATTCCAGGCGCCCTAGGGGGTCTTCATCCCGGGTGATCCACGAAAGGGCGTCGGCAAGGCAATGGAAGGACATGAGTTCTCCATCTCCCGCTCCCGGAGCGCCCCCGCCGGGCCCGGCCATCAGTATCAATCCGGTCAAGCCGCCGTTCCGGGCTTCCCCCAAGGGGCCGGATAGGTCACTGAGATAGAATGATTCTCCAGGGTTGATGCCGTGGCTTTGGCAGAATGAGGTAAGTGATGTGGCGCCGTCCCAGGCCGTAATCTGCCGAGCCGTTCCATCGGTTTGTCTCAATAGAGTTTCGGGTATCGGACCCGTCTTGCCGGCGGTGACGATCTGGTAGGAATCAAGCCGAGACAGCTGCTCCGGCGGTTCATGCATTTTTAGGGGACGGGATAAATGGAGAAAGACGGCCTTAGAAGGCGACGGCAGAATCATAATCGGTAATGGCTCCCTCTAACAGTCCCCGCAAGGCCGGGACAGGAATATTCTATTCTGATTGCCCCCGGCGCATCAAGACTCGGCTGCCCCAGGAGACCCAGCCCGGGGCGGGTTATCCTAAAAATAACCCGCCCCCCTGGAACCAGGAGCGGCGGGCTGACTTAGTCGTCGTGTTGGAGGTGGGGGGAGTCGAACCCCCGTCCTAAGGGGCATGCCATAAGCGTCTACAAGCTTAGTTCAGCCTTAAAGTTTCGGGGATAACGAGGCGTCCGAACGAGCCTTCTACCCCCTAAGACCGGAAAAGTGTCCCCTCCCGACTCCGGCCAAACGGGAGAGCAAGCCCTGATCTTTGTCAAGCTTTCCGGCATTCAGAGCGGCATCCCGGAGGCCCGGCTGCTTAAATTAAGCAGCTAAAGCGTAATCAGCTTCGAAATTATCTTCGGCAATTACTTTGTTTTTCCAGTTTAAAGAGTTAGAGCTCTGCCTGCAGCCCATGACAGTACAATCCCTCAGTCGAAACCCTTACACCCCCTTACGCGGTTAAAATACTGTTTTTTTCCTCTTTAAGCAAGGGGATGCAAAGGGATATTAAAAAACCAGGTCGCAGGCTTCAGGGGGCATCCAGTGCAGATCTCTTCCCTCCCACTTGACGTTGCACCCAATGGGGTTGGTCAGCGGAACGGATACGTTTTTTCCCGCCACCAATTCCGCCAGGGCGTTATCCAGGTCATTCACGGTCATTTTAGAGGTATCCCTGGGATTATCCACCCCCCGCCCCGTGTAAACCAGGGTGCGGTCCTGGTCGAACACGAAGAAATGGGGGGTTCTCAGGGCCCCGTAGGCCAGGGCTGCTTCCTGTTTTTTATCCCGCAGGTAGACCCAGGGGAATTGGTACATTTCCATCCTCTCCACCATGTGGGGATAGTCGTCCTCCTGGTAAGCGCTGGCGCTGTTGGCATTGATGGCTACAAAACCAACACCGGCATCCTGGTATTTTTCTGCGGTTTGCCGGGTTACTTCGTCGGAACCCAAAACATAGGGACAGTGATTACAGGTGAAGAATATGACCAGATAGTCTTTATCCATAAAATCTTCCAGGGTATAAGTTTTTCCATCCGTGGCGAGCAGGGAAAAATCCGGCGCCTCGGCGCCTAACGATAGGGTAAAAGCCATGATAAATGCCTCCTATTTATAAATCTCTTCCTCCAATTGTAATCTCACCGCAGGTCAAAGGCAAACTTTGAAGCAAAACAGTTTGTAAATAAGACTTTTGAGGCTTGAGGAGGTTTTATTGTTTTTCTTGTGTTTCGCACCGTGGATAAAAAATCCATATAATTCTATTCTTCCCCGGTAGTTATACCCTCCATTTCGGCAAATAACCGTTTAA
>CAYYNJ010000062.1:7908-12325 GCA_964472775.1 uncultured Spirochaetaceae bacterium | reverse complement strand
TTCCTTTTTCTTGAAAGCCACACCGGTGGAATTAAAAGCATCCAACAGTTCGGCACTCAAATTAATCGACATGGCCTTACCGCTCCGGTTACGGGCGGCGGTGATGATCCAGCGCATGGCCAGGGCTTCCCGGCGGTTTTCCCGCACTTCCACGGGAACCTGATAGGTGGATCCACCGACACGGCGGCTTTTAACTTCCACCATGGGCTTCACATTCTCCAGGGCTTTCAGAAAAACCTCCAGAGAGTTTTCATTTCCTTTGGCTTCAATGGTATCCATGGCGCCGTAGAAAATTCTGGTGGCGGTGGCTTTTTTACCATGAAGCATCATCCGGGCGATAAATTTACTTACCACTTCATTATTAAACCGTGCGTCGGGGATGATGGGCCGCACCGGAGCTTTTGCTCGTCTTGACATCTTATCTTCTCCTTAAGTGCGGGCGATTACGCCTTAGGCCTCTTCGTTCCGTACTTAGAACGACCCTTCTTACGATCCGACACACCCAGGGTATCCTTGGCACCACGAATAATGTGGTACCGTACACCGGGAAGGTCCTTTACCCTGCCGCCCCTGAGCAGCACCACAGAGTGCTCCTGCAGGTTGTGCCCGATACCGGGGATGTAGGCAGTTACTTCGATTCCATTGGTCAACCGAACCCTGGCAACCTTTCTCAGGGCCGAGTTTGGCTTTTTGGGAGTCACGGTCATAACACGGGTACAAACCCCGCGCTTCTGAGGGCAACTCTCCAGGGCGGGGGCGGTGGTCTTTTTATGAGCCGCCACCCTTCCCTTACGCACAAGCTGGTTAATTGTCGGCATTTATCCGAACCTCACTCAAACGAATATTATTGCCGGGCCTCAGTCCTCCACCAACGGCACAGGAAAGAAGCCCCGGAGACGGCAGCCGGCGGAAAGTTTACCCCGCCGCCGTTGCGGTCTACTCAGTATCTCCGTCAACGACGGAGCTAAAGACATTCAAACATCGATTAACACGGGAAAACCGTCTTAATCCTCATCGTAATCCAAGGCGGTGGGGATGGTATCGGGTACTTCGATATCATCGTCATCATCACCCACATCCTGAGCCTGAAGAGCCGCCAAGCGCCGGGCCTCCAGAATATTCTGCATCGACGCATCCAGGTCTTCGCTGTTTTCGTCGTAAAGCTTGACCTTCTTATATCCCTTCATTCCGGTACCGGCGGGAATGGGAAGACCGATAACCACGTTCTCCTTAAGCCCCCGCAGACCGTCCACGCTGCCGGCGATGGCGGCGTTGGTCAGTACCTTGGTGGTCTCCTGGAAGGAGGCCGCCGACAGGAAGGAGTCGATATTAAGCGACGCCCTGGTGATACCTAACAACAGAGGACGAGCCACGGCGGGTTGTCCCCCCTCTCGCATAACCTTCTCATTCTCTTCATGGAACCGGTACTTATCGACCTGCTGCCCGAAGATGAAGTTGGTATCCCCCACGTAACCTATCTCTACCTTACGCATCATCTGACGGATGATGACACCAATGTGCTTGTCATTGATATCCACACCCTGAAGACGGTAGACTTCCTGTACCTCATTCACCAAGTATCTTTGGAGGCTGTTCTCACCAAGAATGGAAAGAATATCATGGGGATCGATGGCCCCGTCGGAGAGGGGTTCACCGGCTTCCACCATGTCTCCGTCCCTCACCAAAAGGTGACGGCCCATGGGTACCAGATGTTTATACTCGTTTCCGTAGGGATCTTCAACCAGTATGGTCCGCTTTCCCTTGGAAATATCACCGAATTTGACGATTCCCGAGATAAGGGACAGAATCGCCGGAGTTTTAGGCCGCCGGGCTTCGAAAAGTTCGCCTACCCGGGGCAGACCACCGGTAATATCCTTGGTTTTCACCGACTCTTTCAACAGCTTGGCCAGGGTCTTCCCCCGAACCACCTTTTCACCGTCTTCGATGTTGAGGTAAGCCGAACCGGGAAGGAAGTAGGTGGCTATCTCTTGACCGTCCCCATCTTCGATGATAATGCGAGGCTGAAGGGTTTCCAGGGTAAACTCGGTAATCTTCTTTTCGATATTACCGGTATCCTCGTTAACCTCTTCTTTCAAGGTAGTACCGAGGATGATGTCTTTATAACGGACAACACCGTCGGTTTCCGCAATAATAGGCTCCGAGAAGGGGTCAAAAACCGCCAAGGATTCTTCGGCGGCCACAGCCTCACCCACTTTAACCAGAAGCTCCGCTCCATTACGAATCTCGATCTTCTGATCCTGAGCGATGAGATAAAGGACATCACCCCGAACAGCCAGGTAGGCAATTTCGGTGGCTTTCACTTCTTCCTTGCCCTTGAAACCAATAACTTCTCCGGGAACGACCTTCTGTCCGTCCACGGCGGTGAGTTTGATCCCCGACAAGGGAAGGGTATTCAGAATACGGGCCACCACCACATTTCCCTTTCTGGTAAAAAGAACATCCCCGTTGTCCAGAGTTACGGTTACACCGTTAATTTCTTTCACCAGTACGGGATGACGCAGATAGGTTCTATTTTCTTCGCTCACCGAGGTAGCGGCACCACCGATATGGAAGGTTCTCATGGTAAGCTGGGTACCAGGCTGTCCGATAGACTGGGCGGCAATGATACCGACGGTCTCACCGATCTCAACGGTTCTGTTATTAGAAAGGTTTCTTCCGTAGCATTTACGGCAGACACCATGCCGGGCTTCACAAGTCAGAACCGTGCGGATCCGCACCGTTTCAACACCCACCTCTTCGATCAGTTCGGCCATTTCGTCGGAAATCTCTTCATTCACATCCACCAAAACCTCGCCGGTGATGGGATGCTTAACCCTTTCCAGGGTAAAACGGCCGACAATACGGTCGCTGAGGGATTCCACAATCTCTTCCCCATCCTTGATGGCGGATGTTTCGATACCGTTTATGGTACCGCAGTCTTCATCGTTAACCACCACATCCTGGGCAATATCCACCAACCGGCGGGTCAGATAACCGGCGTCGGCGGTTTTCAGCGCCGTGTCAGCCAGCCCTTTACGGGCTCCGTTGGTGGAGATAAAAAACTCAATAATAGAAAGGCCTTCCTTAAAGTTAGACCGGATGGGAAGCTCGATGATATCCCCCGAAGGCTTGGCCATGAGTCCCCGCATTCCCGCCAGCTGCCTGATCTGAGTACGGCTACCCCGGGCTCCCGAGTCGGCCATCATCCAGACAGGGTTGAACCCGGCCCGGTCTTCCTTCAGGGCCTTCATGAGTACGTTGGTCAGTTCTTCGTTGGTCTTTGACCATACCTCGATAACCCTGTTGTACCGCTCTTCATGGGTGATATGCCCCTGCAGGTATTGTTCCTGAATTCGCACCACCTCATTATTGGCGGCCTCGATCATGGCGGGTTTTTCCACGGGAATAACCACGTCGTCCACACCGATGGTGGCGCCGAAAATGGTGGCGTACTTGAACCCAAGGTTCTTAATGGCATCGAGCATTATCACCGTGATGGAGGCGTTATGATTTTTGTAGGTTGACTCAATAAGACGCCGAAGCTCTTTGTCACCCAAGGAGTAGTTCACATACTCCATGGGGGCAGGCATCTCTTCGTTGAAGATGATTCTACCGGGAGTCGTTTCCAGCCATTCCCCTTTATGCTTAACCTTTATCAGAGCCTGATAGTCCACGGCCCGGGCATTCAAGGCGAGGATAACTTCATCGAAGTTGCCGAACCACTTCCCTTCCCCCACCGCGCCGGGGCGCTGACGGGTCAGGTAGTTGATCCCCAAAACCATGTCCTGGGAGGGGAACACGATGGGTTTTCCATTGGCGGGGTTTAAGAGGTTGTTCACCGACAGCATCAGGGTCCAGCACTCGATCTGAGCCGCCTGGGTGAGGGGCACGTGAACCGCCATCTGGTCGCCGTCAAAGTCGGCGTTAAAGGCGTGACAAACCAGAGGATGCAGCTTGATGGCTTTTCCTTCCACCAGAACCGGTTCAAAGGCCTGAATACCCAACCGGTGAAGGGTGGGCGCACGGTTTAACAGGACCGGATGCTCCCGCACCACCTCGTCCAGTACCGCCCATACTTCGGGGGTTTCCTGTTCCACCAGGGTCTTGGCTTTCTTGATGTTGTAAACCACATCCTTCTCTACCAACTTCTTCATGATGAAGGGCTTGTAGAGCTCCAAGGCCATCTTGGTAGGCAGGCCGCACTGATGAAGCTTCAAGTCGGGACCGACCACGATAACCGAACGGCCCGAATAGTCCACCCGCTTACCGAGAAGGTTCTGCCGGAAACGCCCCTGTTTACCCTTCAGAAGATCCGAAAGAGATTTAAGAGGCCGGTTAGAAGCTCCCTTGACCACCCGTTTTTTCTTGGAGTTGTCAAAGAGGGCGTCCACCGCTTCCTGCAGCATCCGCTTCTCGT
>CAYYNJ010000062.1:0-7898 GCA_964472775.1 uncultured Spirochaetaceae bacterium | reverse complement strand
CTTCAGCCGGTTATTTCTATTGATGACCCAGCGGTAAAGGTCGTTCAGGTCGGAGGTGGCGAACCGCCCTCCGTCCAGCTGAACCATGGGGCGCAGCTCCGGGGGAATCACGGGGATCACATCAAGAATCATCCATTCGGGACGGTTCTCGGAATCCCGGAAGTTTTCGGTAATTTCGATGCGCTTCAGGAGACGCTTATCGGCCTTGGCGCCCTTTTCGATCATCTTTTCCCGCAGCTCCGCAGACAGGGCGTCCAGATCCAGGGTCTCCAGCAGGGTGCGGATGGCTTCGGCCCCGATTCCGGCGGAAAAGCTCATGCCGTACCGCTCCCGGGCCTCCATGTACTCCTCTTCGGTGAGAAGCTGCATCCGTTTCAGCTCCGTATCGCCTGCATCAATAACCACGTACTTCTCATAGTAGAGGATAGATCTGAGGGAGGCGATGGTGAGGTCCAGAAGCAGTCCCATCCGGGACGGCACGGAACGGTAGTACCAGATGTGGGAGACCGGGGAGGCCAGCTCAATGTGACCCATCCTTTCCCGGCGCACCTTGAAGTGGGTCACCTCGACACCGCACCGGTCACAAATCACACCCTTGTAGCGGATGGATTTGAACTTACCGCAGTAACACTCCCACTCTTTGGTGGTACCAAAGATACGCTCACAGAAGAGGCCGTCCTTTTCAGGACGCAGGGTGCGGTAGTTTATGGTTTCCGGCTTTTTTACCTCGCCGTAGGACCACGCCCGAATTTGATCGGGCGAGGCCAGTTTTATCATAATATTGTCGAAATCTTGATATTCCTTCATCAAACCCTTGCCTCCTAGAATTGGCTTCCCTGCCGGTTAATCAACTCTTCATCCCGCTCGGTCAGGGGAACCTTCTTACCCTTGGAGTCGTAGATCGAAAGATCCAGGGCAAGTCCGCGCAGTTCCTGCACTAATACGTTGAACGATTCGGGAACCCCGGGAGTCGTGGAGGGTTCACCCTTCACGATACTCTCGTAGATCTTGGCCCGTCCGTTCATATCGTCCGACTTAATCGTTAACAGCTCAAGCAGGGTATTGGCGGCACCGTAGGCGTCCAAGGCCCAAACCTCGATCTGTCCAAGACGCTGACCGCCAAACTGGGCTTTACCGCCCAAGGGCTGCTGAGTCACCAGCGAGTAGGGTCCGGTGGACCGGGCGTGCATCTTGTCGTCCACCAAGTGAGAAAGCTTCAGTATGTACATATACCCCACGTGGACGGGATTTTCGAAGGCTTCTCCGGTCCGCCCGTCGTAGAGGGTGATTTTGGAGTTCCGGGGCAGCCCCGCCGCCTCCAGCTGATCGGAAATCTGTTCAGGGGTGGCGGACTCGAACACAGGGGTGGAAAACCACTGGTTCGTGGCCATCCCGGCCCACCCAAGCTCGGTCTCCAGAAGCTGCCCGATATTCATACGGGAAGGAACACCCAGGGGGTTAAGACAAAGTTCCAGGGGGGTTCCGTCGGCCATATAGGGCATGTCTTCCTCGGGAAGAACCCGGGCCACCACACCTTTATTACCATGGCGCCCCGCCATCTTATCCCCTTCCCGGAGCTTCCGCTTGGTAGCAATAAGAACCTTCACCACCTCGTCAACCCCGGGGGAAAGGTCATCCCCCTCGGACCGGCGAAGCCGCTGAACGTCGATGACCGTCCCTTCCACCCCATGAGGCACCCGGAGGGAAGTATCTCTGACTTCCTTGGCCTTTTCACCGAAGATGGAGTTAAGCAGCTTGAATTCCGGAGTGGTTTCGGTCTCCGATTTGGGAGTCACCTTACCGACCAGGATGTAGCCGGAGCCGACTTTGGCACCGATACTGATGATCCCTTCTTCGTCCAGCTGCTCCAGGGCTTTTTCACCGGTATTGGGGATATCCCGGGTCAGTTTTTCCGGCCCCAGCTTGGTTTCCCGAACATCGATGGTAAATTCTTTTATATGGATGGAAGTGAAAATATCTTCTTTCACCACCTTTTCAGAAATCAGGATGGCATCCTCGTAGTTGTAACCGTTCCAAGGAACAAAGCCCATGAGGATGTTCCGGCCCAAGGCCAGTTCGCCCTGAGAGGTGGCGGGCCCATCGGCCAGCACATCACCGGCGGCCACCTTCTGCCCTTTGATAACTATAGGTCGCTGGGTAAAACAGGTATCCTGGTTGGTCCGCTGATACTTAAGAAGCTCGTAGCGGTCTAGGTCGGCATCGCCCTTCCCCTCGTCGGGTTTAATTATTACCTCGAGTGAAGTGACGCTGACCACCACTCCGGCCCGCCGCGCCTTAACCAGCACCCCGGAATCATAGGCAATCTTGGCTTCCATCCCCGTTCCCACCACGGGGGGTTCGGGAAAAACCAGGGGAACCGCCTGGCGCTGCATGTTCGAACCCATCAGGGCCCGGTTGGCGTCGTCGTGCTCCAGGAAGGGAATAAGGCTGGTGGCGGAAGAGATTACCTGCTTGGGCGAAACATCCATGTATTGAATATCTTCCGGAGCCCTGGTGGTATAATCACCGGCCCGACGGATAGAAACCTGATCGTTCAGAAACCGGCCGTCTTTATCGATGGCGGCGTTGGCCTGGGCGATGTTGTATTTCTCTTCATCCATGGCGGAGAGATACTCGACTTCCCGGGTGGCAACCCCGTCCTTTACCTTCCGGTAGGGGGTCTCGAGAAAACCGTATTCGTTGATTCGGGCATACGTGGACAACGAAGCCATGAGCCCGATGTTGGGGCCTTCAGGGGTCTCGATGGGGCAAATGCGGCCGTAATGGGTCGCGTGCACGTCACGCACTTCGAACCCCGCGCGTTCCCGGGAGAGACCCCCCGGCCCGAGGGCATTGAGCCGCCGCTTGTGGGTCAACTCTGAAAGGGGATTAACCTGGTCCATGAACTGGGACAGCTGACTGGATCCGAAAAATTCCTTGATCGCCGCCACCACCGGTTTTATGGACACCAGGTCCTGCGGTTTTATGGTATCGGTCTCTTTAAGGCTCATCCGCTCCTTGGCGATCCGCTCCATCCTGGTAAAGGCGGTCTTGAGCTGATTGGTCATCAACTCACCCACCGACCGGACCCGGCGGTTGCCTAGGTGGTCGATATCATCCACATTGGCTTCGCCGCTGAACACCTTGATGAGAAAACCCATGGTATTACAGATGTCCTCTTTATGAAGCACATGCTGATCCCCGGGGGGCACAAAATCAAACTTTTTGTTGAGTTTATAACGTCCCACATCACCCAGATCATAGCGCCGGGTAGAGAAGAACATGGTGTTCAAATCTTTTTCGGCGCTTTCGATGGTGATGGGTTCGCCGGGCATGATGACCGCATAAACCGCCACAATGGCGTCTTCTTTGGTGGGCTCATCTATTCCGTGCTCTTCCCGGGTAAACTTCACTTCCTCCCGGTCAAAACAGTTGAGGACGATATGCGAATGAAGGGATTCGGGATGTTCAAAGTCGATGATTTCCAACTCTTTAACACCGGCATGATCCAGCTCATCCAAGTCATGGGGGCGGATTTTTTCACCCGCCTTGTAGAGTTTCTTGGTCTCCCCGTCCATTTCGGCGAACAACGCCCGGGCAAAAACCTTCCCCACCAAACCTTCACGGTCTTCCCGGGAATCGGGAAAGGATACAGTCTTGGTTTTATAGAAAACATCGATGATCTTTTCCCGGGTATCGTACCCCAGGGCACGGAGGAACATGGTGCCCAGGATCCGTTTCTTGCGGTCTATCTTGGCGTAAACCAGTTCTTTCTTGGGATCCACTTCGAATTCCAGCCAAGAACCGCGGTAGGGAATGATGCGGGAGGTGTAAACGCCCTTATCATAGGCGAAAATGACACCGGGAGACCGGTGGATCTGACTTACCACCACCCGCTCTGCTCCATTTATAATAAAGGTTCCCCTGTCGGTCATGAGGGGAATATCACCAATATAAATATCTTTTTGCCTGATCTCCCCGATCTCCTGAAAGATAAGGTTAATCCTGGCTTTTATAGGCACAGCATAACTGACGCCCTTCTTTTTACACTCCGCTTCGGAGAGTTTAATGTTATCTTCGTCCAGGGTGTAATGGTCATACTCAAGAAGCATGTCCCCGTTTGGACTTTCTATGGGAAATATCGTTTGAAAAACCTCTTCCAGCCCCTGAAGCTTTACGGGCTCTCCTTTCCGGAGTGTTTCTCTCTGAAGAAATTTTTCATACGAAGATAATTGGATATCCACCAAATCGGGAAGCTCCATTACCTCATCGTATTCTGCACCTACATAAACGCGCTTAATGGCTTTGCCGTTATTGAGCATCACCACCCCCTCAAGAATTAGTTGCAGCACCGGCGATTTTTCAACTTTGTTTCGCTCGATCGGCCTGCAGCTGATTTTTCTTTACCCATTCGCCCGCGATAACACGATGCGAACCATCCCCTCTATCAAAATCAGATTCTAAAGATCTGTCAAAGAATCGGGGCTATTATACAAGAAACCACAAGTACCGGAGGCACACCTCCGGTACTTGTGAGGGAAAATTTTTGAGCAATTGAATCGATAATAGAAGTTAAACTATTTAACTTCAACAATCGCGCCAGCAGCCTCAAGCTTCTTCTTGAGCTCTTCAGCCTCTTCCTTGGAAACGCCTTCTTTGAGAGCCTTACCACCTTCTTCAACCACTTCCTTAGCCTCTTTGAGACCAAGACCGGTGATGGCCCGAACTTCTTTGATAACGGGGATTTTAGCACCGTCATTGACACCCTTGAGGATGACATCAAGTTCGCTCTGCTCTTCAACGTCGGCAGCAGCGGCGGCGGCAGGGGCAGCAGCCATAGCCACGGGAGCGGCGGCGGTTACACCAAATTTTTCTTCCATGTCCTTGATGAGCTCGGAGAGCTCAAGGACGGTCATGCCGGCAATTGCCTCTAACAGTTCTTCTTTAGTTACAGCCATATTATCTTCTCCTTATATCGGCGGCAATAGCATGGCTTCTTGCGAAGACTAATGCCGCAGTTTAACAAATTAGTTTCGGTAACACCGAAAACCATCTAACAAAACCTTCTATAGGAAGGAGTTATTCCGACTTACTGTCCGCCACAGCCTGCAGGGTACGAACAAACTTCTCGGGAATGGCATTAAGGGTAGAGACAAAGGTCTGTACCGGCGCATTCATGGTACCCATAAGCTTAGCAATAAGCTCAAGCCGCGTGGGCAGTTTCGAGAAAGCTTCGATCTGGACGGCGTCAAAGACATTGCCGTTCACCAGGCCGCCCTTTACTTCGACGGGCATCTCTTTGGCCAGCTCAAAAAGAGCCTTAGCCACGGGACCCAACTCATCCTTACCGTAAGCCACGGCGGTGGGTCCCACCAGATTGTCGCCAACCACGGGCAGATTCATCTGCTCCAGAGCCAGCTTGGCAAACCGGTTTTTTACCACCTTGTAGGTAGCATTATTCTCACGCAACTTTAATCTCAAGTTGGTGATCTGGGCAACCGAAAGTCCCCGGTAGTCGGTGAAGATAAAATCTTTTACCTCACCAAACTCCTCAATCAGGGCATTTACGGCATCAACTTTATACTGTTGCACTTTGGTTTCTTCAGCCATTTTCTCGCCCTCCCCTTAGAGTTTATCCTTGAAGTCAACACGAACTCCGGGACCCATGGTGGAAGATACGGCCACGGTTTTCACGAAATCGCCCTTTGAGTCGGAAGGACGTTTCTTATGAATCTCGGACATAACCAACTTGATATTTTCCAGCATCTGACCGGCATCCATGGATACCTTACCCACCGCAAAATGCACAACACCGGTCTTGTCGGACCGATACTCTACCCGGCCTTTCTTCAGTTCTTCCAGAGCCGCCTTGATATCAAAGGTAACGGTCTGAGTTTTCGGGTTAGGCATCAGGCCCCGCCGACCGAGGATGGGACCTAGCCGTCCCACATCTTTCATCATATCGGGAGTAGCCACGGCGACATCAAAGTCAAGCCATCCACCCCGGATTTTCTCCACCAGATCGACATCACCCACGTAAGCGGCGCCGGCATCCTTGGCTTCCTGGGCTTTGTCACCCTTGGCGAAAACCAGGACCCGCTTCTCACCGCTAAACTGGTGGGGCAGAACCAGGGTATCCCGGACATTCTGACTCTTCTTCAGGTTCAGTTTTACCGAAAGCTCCACGGTTTCGTCGAATTTGGCAAAGGCAATCTCCTTCACCAGATCCAAGGCTTCCTGGGGGGCGTAAAAATCCTGCTTGCTATATTTTTCGAGGGCTGCTCGATAGTTCTTTCCGCGCTTCATATTAACCCTCCACCTCTACACCCATGCTCCGGGCGGTGCCGGAGATGATCTTCATGGCCATCTCGATATCGTTGGCATTCAGATCGGGCATCTTCAACTCGGCGATCTCTTTCACCTTGGCCCGGGAAATCTTGGCCACCTTCACCTTGTGAGGCTCGGCGGATCCGCTGGACAGATTACACGCCTTCTTGATGAGTACCGCCGCCGGGGGAGTCTTCGTTATAAACGTAAAACTCTTGTCGGCATAAACGGTAATTACCACGGGAATAGTCAACCCCGGCTCCATCTTGCTGGTGCGGTCATTAAACTGCTGCACAAACTGAGGGGCACTTACGCCATGAGGACCCAGAGCGGGACCAACAGGAGGCGCAGGAGTCGCTTTTCCGGCGGGCACCTGCAGTTTAATAAGCGCAGTTACCTTTTTTTTAGCCATTTAAAGCTCCATACAACAACCCTTAAAAGGGTTTCAAATTGGTACAAACGTCCCCAACGGAGACTCCCACCTGTCTTCCTCTGGGAAGACAGTTCAAGGAAACAGGGACAACATCCCCGCTTCCTTGAGTCAAACAGGCCTAAAAGACCAGTCTTCTCTATTTATCCCGGACAAACCGGGGATAATGCCAGCCTAAACCTTCTCTACCTGGAGAAAATTAACCTCCACCGGGGTGGCCCTGCCAAAAATACCCACCATCACCTTAAGCTTACCTTTCTCAAGGTTCACATCCTCGATGGCACCGGTAAAAGTCTCGAAGGGCCCCTCGATAATCCGAACCTGCTCACCCACCGAAAACGACTGCTTGGGACGCATAATCTTGTCGGATTTAAGCTCACCGGCCTTCTGGAAAATTGACCGGGCTTCTTCGGAACTGATGGGCGAAGGGCGTCCTCCGTCCATGGAACCCACAAAACCGGTAACACCCTGAATGCGCCGGATGCTGGAACAGACGGCCTTCCAGCCGAGATCGGGAAGATCCATCTCAACCAGGATGTATCCGGGAAGAAACTTCTTATTGGAAACCTTGCGCTTCCCGTCCTTTACCTCCACCACCTCTTCCGAAGGAACCTTGATGTCCATCACATAGGGGGAAAGTTCGGGATTTTCCATGAGTTTCCGTATATATTTCTCTACCTTGTTTTCATACCCGGAATAGGTGTGAACAACATACCAGCCTTTAGCCATATCCGCCTTCCCCACCCCTTTTCAGGGGTTTTTTTAAAATCCCTCACCCTCGCCGGGGACAACAAAAGGGGATCAGCCACAATCACAAGATTGTCTGCCACCCCCTACATCCCAAGCAATCCCAATCAACCGCCGGATTCCCGGATAATCGTTTTAGCGAAAAACAACATCCATGCCGGCAACGAGAAGAAAGTCCACGACCCCAAGAACTACCGCAAAGATAGCGGTGGAGACAAGGACCACCTTGGTGGAGGAAACAACCTCGCCATGGCTCGGCCAGACAACTTTTTTCAGTTCCGCAATACTGTCTCGTACAAACTGTATCAGTTTTTTCATTCTTTGGCTCCTGAATTGATCCAGGCCAGGTAGGATTCGAACCTACAACATCCGGTTTTGGAGACCGGCGCTCTAG
>CAYYNJ010000061.1:4121-12333 GCA_964472775.1 uncultured Spirochaetaceae bacterium | reverse complement strand
GCCCCGGGCTATGGCGAAGAATCTTTGAATATCGCCATCCAGAAGGCCCAATCAACCTCTCTGGAAATGACCCTCGATAAACAATACGCCGCCCTGATTTTTGAAGCCCCCGGGGAGGCGGTGGTGTTTCTCAACGGAGAGCAAGTGGAACTCGGCCCCGGGAAGGCCCTGGAGGCGGAACCGGGAACCCACACCGTAACCATGCTTCTGGATGATTACCGCATCAGCAAACAATTCCAGCTAAATCCGGGCCAAACCCTGAAATTGTCTCTTTTTCTTGACATTTTAGTTCAGGATAACTAAATTTTTGTATGTGTAATCCGATAATAAAGGTGTCGGGACGTTAATATAGTTCCCCTCCCAGTTTACTATATTAGAGGTTACCGACATCCTAACATTGGGGCTGTTCACTTGTGGACAGCCCCTCTTTTTACCTTGACAAAATCCCGGGGTCTCAATACTCTGCCTTTATGGCTTTAAATAGAAAGAAACGAATCACCACGGATATCCTGATTGGTTTAACCGTGTTAACCGCCCTTGTGATCGGCATCTCCCTGGGTGCCGCCCTGGCGGCCATGAAAAACATCGATATACGCCGTGATTTTGAAGAATATGAACCGGCCCTGCCTACCCAGATTCTGGACCGAAACGGCAACCTTATTACCGAGATCTTTGCCGAAGAGAAACGGGAAATTGTCCCCCTGAATGAACTGCCGAAAAACTTGATCTACGCCGTCATCGCCCGGGAGGATGCAGATTTTTTCGAGCACAGCGGTGTTAGTTTTAAGCAGTTTTTCCGGGCCGCCTTCAACATCGTCACGGGACGCTACTTCTCCGGTTTCAGTACCATCACCATGCAGGTGGCGGGGGCCCATTACGCCGACCGGAGGGAAATATCCATCACCCGGAAGCTCAAAGAGGTGTGGTACGCCTTCCTGATGGAAAAGGCGCTTTCCAAGAACGAGATATTAGAAATCTATCTGAACGAGGTCTACTTCGGTCACAACTCCTACGGTGTCGAAGCGGCTTCCCAGTTTTATTTCCGCCATTCCGCCCGGGAGCTGACGGTGGCCGAATCGGCCATTCTCATCATCCAGCTCGCCAGCCCCGCCCTCTACTCCCCCATCAACCACCCTGAAACCGCCCGGGATCGGCAGCTTGATGTGCTGGAAAACATGATTGAATAAGGATTTGTGTCCCGGGCGGAGGCGGCAGCGTCCTTTCTGGCCTCTTGGGGCAGCGACGATTATGAACGTTCCAACAGTGCCAGCGCCTACTTTGACAATAACAGCAAGGCACCTTACTTCAGCGAATATGTCCGGCTCCAGCTGAACAACATGCTCTACGGGGCGGTGGATATCAACAAAGACGGCTACGTGGTGCACACCAGTCTTGATCTGGGGTACCAGGCGGTGGCGGATGATATCATGACCCGGGCCTATGCGGATATTAACACCCAGTACCGCAGCATGTCCAAGGAACGCCTCGATGTGGTGGAAGACCGCTACATTCCCATCATCGACCTTCTCAGCCTCACCTTCAACCTGGAGGACATCCAGGTGGCGGGCTCTCAGGAGAGAAAACAGGCGGTCCAGACTTTTTATAACGAAATCAATCCTACTTTGAATATTCTCTCGGGCCTCTTCGGTATGAGCGACCTCATGAAGGTTTCCAAAACCGGCCTGGCTCAAGCAGAAACTCAGTCCAAAAAAACCACCGTCGAAGGAGCCCTGATCACCCTGGAAAACAACACGGGGCGCATTCTGGCCATGGTGGGAGGCAGTGACTACGAAACCAAACAGTACAACCGGGCGGTAAGCGCCCTGGTTCAGCCGGGATCCTCGTTCAAACCCCTCTATTATTCCGCCGCTATTTCCAGCCGCAAACTCACCCCTGCCAGCCGCATCTACGACGGTCCGGTGGTGTTTTATGATGAGGGAACCAATCAGGCCTACGAACCGGAAAACTATCTGGGAACTTGGGAGGGTTCGGTGAGGGTTCGTTACGCCCTGGCCACCTCGATGAACGTACCTTCCCTACAGGTTTTGGATACGGTGGGCTTCGAAGCCGCCATCGACCGGGCCTCGCGGATGCTGGGCATGGAGGATCAGAAGAACAACAAGACCCTCTTTCCCCGGGGATACGCCCTGGGTCTGGGGGTAACAGCCACGGCGCCCCTCAACGTGGCCCGGGCCTTCTCCACCTTTCCCAGCCAAGGGCGGGAGGTGGAGCCCCTGGCCATCATCTCCGTCAAGGACCGGCAGGGCAACGTGGTCATCGAACCCGAGAAGGAACGTATCCGGGAGCGTCAGAAACGGGACACCAACGACCTGATCATGAGCCCCCAAGAGGCTTATGTGATGACCGACATGCTTCAGTCCACCATAGAATTCGGAACCTTGATGCGCCGCCGGATCGGCTGGGGTTCTGTCGAAGGGTTTGACGAGGTTTGGCAGAGGATTCCCATGGGCGGTAAAACCGGGACAACCCAGAACTGGCAGGATGCCTGGACCGCCGGTTTTTCCTCCTACATGACCACGGTGGTGTGGTTCGGTTTCGACACCCCGGGGATTTCCCTGGGCCGGTACCTCACCGGCGCCACTGCGGCGGGACCGGTCTGGGCCGAGTATATGACTCGGGTCCACCAAGACCTGCCTGATAAAGATTTTACCAAGCCCGAAACGGGGCTGATCTCCATGAAGGTGTGTAATGAATCGGGACTCCTGCCCACCAACCTCTGCACCGATACGGTAACCGAGCTTTTTCTGACGGGAACCGAGCCCAGGCGGCCCTGCGATGTACACCCTTTCGAAGCTCAGCGGGATGAAGAGATGCTCCTGAAGCTGCAAAGCTCCATGCTGATCGAGGATGTACCGCTCTTTGAATTAAACCTCTCCGACATCGGTAATTTGGGAGATTTGAGAGACTACGGGATAGATTTAGAACAGAAAGAAGTGGAAAATCCCCTGGAATGGGAGGATTCCACCAACGAAAATCCGTTGTTAGATTGAGGCTCTGGTCGGAATTAGAAGGAGAAGGAAATGGAGCTGCCCATCGGCGATATCATTGAAGAGAAGAGGATCCGGCAAAGCCTGGGCGATCTTTCTGAGCTGATGAAAAGTATGCGCCAGCACGGGCTGATCAACCCCATCCTGGTGGATGAAAAAAACCGGCTTATTGCGGGAGGCCGCCGGCTTGAGGCGGCCCGCAGGATGGGGTGGTCATCCATTGAGGTTACCGTTATTCCCAGACCGACCGATACCGAGGCCCTGGAGATGGAGATCGATGAGAATATCCACCGGAAGAGCCTCACCCCCGACGAGCTGGCCGATGCCTGCGACCGCCTGAGAAAATTAAAAAACCCCGGTATCTTCCGCCGGGTCTGGCGGAAAATCCGGGATTTCTTTAAGAAATTGTTCCGCCGATCCTAGGGACTGCGAAAATCGCTTAGGGGGAGGGACACCACGGCACCCCGGGCATTCTGAAAGAGAATCTTACCGTCATCAAACCCGAAGTAGCTGTACTCGGCCGCCTCCTGGTCGATGAGTCCCGTCAATTTGAGATCCTTGTCAAACCGGCCGGGCACCCAGCGTCCTTGGTGATCCACCACGGTATAAAGACTCCCCTGGTAAGGGTAGACCGTGGCATACCGGGAAACCCGCCGGTCCCCGGAACCAGTGACGGTGAGGGTCTTCGCATCCAGCAGAACCAGACCCACGATCCGGTTTCCCGAATCTTCCCCGGCTATGACCAGATATCCCCCGTCGTGGGTGAGAAAACCCGGGGTGTGAATGCTGTCCAGGGTTGACCGGGTTAGGGTATCACCGGATTCACTGTTCACCAGCACCAAACGCCCCAAACGCTGACCATTATCCATTCTAAAGGTTAAAAACGGGATTCCCGCAGGAGGGGCCGCCGCAGCTCCCGCACCGGGCTGCTGGAGTTCCCGGGTGTCCTGGGCAATCTGTTCCCGCTCCTCTCTTATCTGCTCAAGACGGTCTTCCTGGGCCTCTTCCCGGGCGGTTATTTCCTCTTGAGCCTCCTGGACTTCCCGAACTTCCTCGGAAACCTCTTCACGCCGTTCCTCCAGCTCCTGACGGGCTTCTTCGGCTTCATCGGAGGTCAGGGACCCCTCCTCTTCCGCCTGGTCTAGGCGCCTCTCTTCTTCTGCGATGGTCCGTTCTTCCGCTGCCAGCTCTTTCTCTCGCTGATCCACCGCCTGACGGTCCTCTTCAATAGCCTTCTCTTCCGCCTGAATCTCCCGCTCCTTGAGTTCAGTCATTTCCTTACGTTCATCCAGGCTGCGGTCTTCCTCCTGCCTAAGAGATTCGATCACATCCCTTTCGGTAAGAGTATCGGTTTCCAGGGCGGGAGCCCCTTCCCGTCCGGTCAGGGGGATAACGATCTGGGTGTTGCCGGGCCACTCCTCATACCGGGTGGAAAGCCCCACCTTTCCGGCGGTCAAAACGCCAAGAACCAGGGGGGTATACTTTCCGGAAAAATAATCGAAATTCTGACGGTAGACCGCATTGTAGTAGGTGACAAACCGGGCCAACAGTTCTGAATCGGTCCTGGAATAGCCGTAGGCCCCTTCTAAATAGGAGGATAGGATCCTGCGGATATTATCAATATGATCCACGCCGGCGGATGCGGAGAGAATAAAAACATCGGCGTTTAGTAAGCCCTCCGCGTCGGGGTCCACCAGGTGGAGAATCTGATACTTATCGAAGTAACGGCTCCGGCCGCCCTCTTCACGGTTTGTCAGGGCAAAACCTATGCCGCGGATCTGGTCGATGGTATCGACTTTCTGATGGGGGCCCTCGTAGTTCCTAAACTCCACTCCGCCGTAGTCAAAAGACTCCAGCTCTTGGCGGTCTACCTGGCCGAAAAGGCCGAACAGGGCGGTAAAAGCAATGATAAGGCAGAAGATTTTTCTCATTACAGACCTCTTTAGTACTATTATAGCCTCAGGGGCTCAAGAGTTCCAGCGCCTTTTTTTTTGCCTCCGCCCCGTACCCCCCCTGGTAGAGGGAGTAAACCATCCTCGCCCCGGCAGGATCGGGATACCCTCCATTGTAAGCCATGAGGTCTTCCAGAATTCTCAGGGAGAAGTTGCCCCAGAGATACCTTTCCACCTCGGAGCGCAGCGACTCCACCCGGGAAGCCAGCTGCCGGGTAAAATCACCGAAGGGGTCGCTGCCGAGCCGGCCTAGGGCCTGGGCTTGGTTTAAGGCGGCTTGGGAGTTCCATTCATAGGTGAAAATCCGTAAAAGCACGTCCCGGGAGGCCAGGTCGCCCCATTCCCCCAGAATAGCCGCCGCTTCTGCCCGGACCCGGGGGAAGTCGTTGATCACCCGCTTTCCCTGATACTGGGGGTTCTCCATTCCCTCTGCGGCCAGTTTTTCTAAGATTTTCAAAAGTGAAGGCTCGGTTCCGCTGTATCTTTCTTCTTCCAGTCCCCGGCGGATTTCTGAAAGGGCCTGAAGCTTATGATCTTCATCCCGAGAAGCGGCCATCTCTTCGAGATAGATCCGGTCCATCATGGTAATGTCTTCTCCGGACAGAGGGGGAAACTCTCCCCGGCCGGAACGCTTATAACCGCCCCCCGGCTGGCTCCATCCCTGATCAGGCTCCAGGGGCAGGGAATAAGCCCTGACCTTCCAATCCCCGGCACCGGTAAAAAACAGACCTCCCGGAGCCAATACGGCCCCGGTAAAAGGAGTATCCAGCCGGTACTGCTGTGATTCAAAGGGCCCGGAGAAAAAGAGAAACCGCCGGGAATCGTCGGTTCCCAGGATTTTATCTCCGTCCCCCAAGGCCAAAAGGGTATGCCCGTCAAACCGCTCCTCTTCCCCGGCGGTGCGGCCGTCTTTTTCGCCCCCCTGGGGACCCGGAGTAAACCTTAGGAGGGTATTCCCCCGCTGCAGCACCCCCCGGTGGTTGCCCAGGAGCCGCGATACCCCGGCGGTGGGAAAACTCCGGCTCCAGAGAAGCCTTCCCCGGTAGTCGAAAAAGCCCAGGGTTCCCCCGGTGGAGGCGGCTAATCCGGCGGGAAAGGGTATCAGCCCATCCACCGGGGCAGCGGGCAGGGAAAGCCATAGGGGGGAACCTCCCGCCGAATAAGCGGTGAGGCGCTGATCCTCTGTGGCCGCCACCACCCCTAGTCCGGGAACGTATACCGGCGGAGCCGAGGGGGCCCCCCCGAGCCGCCGGCTCCAGCGAACCCGGCCCAGGTGATCCAGGCATGATAGGATTCCATCTTGGGTTACGGCGAAAATGAGGCCCCGCTCCGACAAAGCCAACCCTTCCACCGGGCCGCCCCCCAGGGAAGTCTTCCAGATCACTCCCCCCCGGAGACTCACCGCCCCCACCGAACTCGGGGAAAGAGACAGATACACCGTCTCATCCCTTCCCACCGATAGATGACCCCCGGGAAGATTGGTTAAATAGGTTTTCCAAATTAGAGTGCCTTGAGAAGATATGGCATGAAGCTGACGGTCCTCCGCCACGGCGTAGACCCTGACGGCCCCCCGAGGAGCGGACACCGCAGGATTGCCTAGGACCCGCCCGCCCACGGGATACTCCCAGAGGGGCGACAGAGCATCCTGGGCTGTTAAAACCGCCAGGGCCCATACAAAGAAAACCCCGGGAACAAGGCGTTTCACGGCGGTCCCTAGGATTTTACAAAGGGGTTAAAACGTTTTTCCCGGCCTATCTGGGTTTCCGGGCCGTGGCCGGGGTAAACCTTGGTTTCGTCGGGCAGCACGTAGAGCTTCCGGCGGATGCCCTCCCCCAGGGCCGCAGCATCGGAGGTGGGAAAATCGGTCCGCCCCACGGACCCCTCAAACAAGGTATCACCGGAAAGAAGAATTCCTTCCCGGGGCTGGTAGAAGCAAGCCCCTCCGGGGCTGTGTCCCGGGGTATGAAGGACCGTGAAGGAAAGACCTCCCAGAACAAGCTCGTCTCCGTCTGCGAGGGTTCCCGTGGGCTCCGGGGCGGAAACAGGAACCCCCGCCAGGGCCGAAAGGTTCAAGGAGGGATCGGTGAGAAACGTCTCCTCTTCCTTATGTATCAGTATTTCCGCCTCGGGGAACAGGGCAACAATGTTGTTAATCCCGGCAATATGATCAAGATGGGCATGGGTAAGAAGGATTTTCGTGATGATCCATTTCTCTTGCTGGATATAATCCACCAGAGGATCCGGGGAGAACCCGGGATCCACCACCCAGGCTTCCTTGGTGGGCTCCCAACCCAGAAGATATCCATTGGTCATCCACGACCCCAGGGCAAAGCTTTTCAGAACAAACTCACTCATGTGGCGTCACTCCTTGAAACAAAGTACTCCTTCAGCGGTACCTCCGGATAGAAATGAAGGGGAACTCCCGGATCCAGGATCAGTCCGCCGCCGTCCCTGTAATCATACCAGGAATCTCCCCCCAGGAGAAGCTGATTGGGGTAAAACCGGACCTTGTAGTCCATATGAGGATGGCCGGAAATCCAGTAGCCCAGGTAAAGATGGGCCAACCCCAGCCTCTTGGCCATTTCCAATTCCCACAGGATAGCCAGGGTACCGGGGCTGAAGGAGAGGTAGGTAAGGTCGTAGTAGCAGTAAACCGCCGAAAGGCCTTGGGGGATAAAATCCAGGTGAGATACCAGGATCAGCCGCCCCTCATCCCTCAGGGTAAGAACGCGGTGGCCGTCGGTGGGAGTGTAAAAGGTGCGGACAAATGAGGGATAACCGACGGCCCCTTCGGTATCCCCGGGGAACCGGTTTTTGTGATCCCGGTAGAGCCGCCACGCCTCCTCGGAGGGGACGGGCTCCTCGATGGCGGCGGTGAACCGCCGTCCTTTTTTTAAAATCCGTCTCTGGGAGGCGTTGGGGGTAAACCGGCGGGCTGAAACACGCAAAGGCAGGCAGCGGCCGCAGGAGTGACAGAGGGGACGGAAATACTCGGTCCCGAAGTGACGGACCCCCCGCTCTATCAGGCTTCCTGTGATGCCCGCCGATACTCCCTCCAGCAAGGCCCCTTCAAAAACGGCGTTTCGGTCAGAAAAATAACCGCAGGGAGACTCTTGGGGTTCTCCCACCCAGCCGGTCACTCATCGGTCTCTTCACTAAGTTCTTCCAAGGGCTCGTCGGCCGATACGGTATCAGCCTCGGCTGCTTCAGTGATTTCTTCATCGGTGTTGAAACGGCTCACCTCACGGGTCA
>CAYYNJ010000061.1:1256-4110 GCA_964472775.1 uncultured Spirochaetaceae bacterium | reverse complement strand
CGCAGGGTGGTGGTTTGCACTTCCTCCATGGCCGCCGCAATACCCTGGATGGTCCCCTGAATCTCCAGGGTTCCCTCTTTCACGTCTCCCGAGAACCGTTCCACTTGCCGGGTTTCCCTCTGAATGTGATCGGAGGCGGCGCTCATCTCGCTGGAGCCTTGTTTAACCCCCACGGATACTTCCTGCAGATGGGTCATGGACTCGAGTAACTGCCTCCCTCCCAGGTTGAGCTCTTCCATGCTGGAGGCGATCTCCTGAAGACCCTGGGAAACACTCTTAACCTCGGTATCAATTTCGGAAAAGGCCCGGCGGGTATTTTGTCCCGCTTCCGTCGCCTCCGCCACCTTCACCACCACCTCCTTGAGAACCTTCCCGATACGCTTGGAGTTTTGTGAGGTAGTTTCGGCTAGCTTCCGTATTTCATCGGCCACCACGGCGAATCCCTGGCCCGCTTCCCCGGCGTGGGCGGCTTCGATGGCGGCGTTCATGGCAAGAAGGGTGGTTTGGCTCGCCACGGTCTGGATGACCCCGGCGGTGCCGCTGATTTCATCGACATAACCGTTGATGTCGCCGATGATTTGGGTGGTCTGGGCTAACTGTGATCCCCCCTTCTCGGCGGTTTTAACCAGATTGATGGTGGACTCTTCTTTTCTTTTGGTGATATCGGTGACATTCTGGACCGAAGAAATCATCTCCGTCACCGCCGAGGTGGATTCTTCCACCATGGCCATCTGGTCCATGAGCTGCTCATCCAGTTTGGACACGCTGGTAATCATCGCTTGAACCGCCCCCCCGGAGGTTTCAATGCTGCGGTTCAAGTTGTCGGTGATTCCGTTGATCGCCTCGGTGCGCCGCTGGATGGTTTTGGTCTTCTCCATGGTGCTCGTTACCACTTCGGCCAGGGAGTCCTGAACCTTCTGGTTATCCTGGGCGGAGTTTTTGATATCCATCATGCCCTGCCGGAGAGATTGAACAAAATCCATCAGGTTCTGTCCCAGCCGGCCCAGCTCATCCCGGCTTTTCACCTTCACCGCCACGGTGAGGTCTCCCTCCTTCAGCCGTCCGATACCGCCTTCGATGGCGATGATATTCCGGGCCAGACTGCGGGCGGTAAATCCCGCCACCACCAGGGTTAAAACGATGATGATAGCCACCAAAGAAAGCCCGATGATGACACTCCGGTTCTTTATTGCATCGATTTCGGCACCGATGGCGGCGAACTGTTCACTGGTCACATCCAGCGCCACGGTGAGGTTGGCGTGAAGGGCGGTGGCGGCTTTCACCACCTCGTCCCACTGCTTCATAATCTCTTCAAGCCCGCCGGTCTCCCGCACATTATCGGCGGCGTAGTAGAAGAGGCGGTAGGTGTTTACCGCGGTCTGGTCGCTGACCAGCACCCGCTTTATCCCCGGAATAACATCCTGACTTAACCGTGCGAAAACATCCCATTTTATCGTAAAGAGTTTCTGCAGGCTTCGGATGGTATCGATTGAATAGGCAATATCTGTGCTGGCCTCGGGGAGAAGCACCAGCTGATCCAGGGCTTCAAAAACCGCCATATAGTTATCCCTAGCGGCATAGATCTTATCCAACTGATCCTTGTAGTTGAGCTTATCGATCTGACCAAGTTCAGAATTTAATGCTGTACCCGTAATCGAAAGATCGTAGAATACTTCCTTCTCCCCTTCCATGGCCTGGGCGGGCAGGTAAAAATAGAGAAACAAGACGGCCCCTACAAGAAGGGCTAAAATTGTCCCGAGGGATAAGGCTACAAGCTTCTTTTGTATTGTCATGGTTACCTATATTAAACTAGAAAGGATTCAAAATCAATGTTGATTTCTTTATCTCTCTAGCCTATGTTGGGAAGATGAATAGTAACCTCCAGTCTCCCCCTAGAAACAGCCACTTTGGGCGCAGTACCTTCGGGATTTCCGCCGTGGAGTTCTTCTGGGGCATGGGCCTGCCGGTGGTGATTGAATCCACCTTCCTGCAGCTTTTTGTAAAATCCATGGGAGCCACCAGCTTCATCATTGGCCTCATCCCCAGCTTTCTCTTTACCAGTCAGGCGTTTTTCGGCCTTTTTTCCGCTTACTGGGCCTCCCGGCTCCAACATAAACGGACAGCCCTCATCATGAGCCACTGCATTCCCGCGGTTTTCAACGTGATTTTCGCCCTCTACCTCTTCCGTTTCGGGTTCGGCAGCCACGTTTTAGCGGTTTTTCTCGTAACCTACGGCCTCTTTTCGATAGGAATCGGTCTGGTCTTGCCGATCTGGCAAAATTACCTGGTCCACATCTTTACTCCCGAAGAATCCCTTCCCGCCGTTTCGGTGATGATGCTGAGCCAGAGCGCCGGACGGCTTATCGGAAGCTTTCTCATTGCCCGGTCCGTGGCATCCCTGGCCTTGACCCCTCAGGCGGGGGGCCTCTTCTTTCTGATCTGCGGCCTCATTTTCTTCGGGTCCTCCTTCTTCTTCCTCTTCACCCGGGAACCCGAACCGGACCCCCTCTGGCGACGCCCCGCCGACGGAAGCTTCCGGGGGTTCATGAAAGAATCGGTATCGGAGGTTTTTCATAACCGGAATTTTCTCTTCTTTTTGGGAACCGACCTGGAAATTTATGCGGTGGTGGTGGTGCTTTCGTTCTACGCTAACTTCGCGGCAGACCACCTGGAGGTGGCAGCGGGCTTAGCGGCGGGGGGGTTTGTGGGATTTAACTATGCGGGCCAATTTCTGGCCAACTGGTTTTTAGGGATAAAAAAGATGTTAACCCTGAAGCAGAAGGCCTACCTCTCCCGGGGGATGAGTTTTTTAGGGGTGATTTCCCTGGCCCTCTTGCCTTCTACGGTGACTTTT
>CAYYNJ010000061.1:0-1240 GCA_964472775.1 uncultured Spirochaetaceae bacterium | reverse complement strand
CAGGGCCATTCGGTCCCTCCTGTTCCCCCCGGTGGTGAAGATCATCTCGGGCAAAAAGGATGCCACCCACTTCTTCGGTATGGCGCCCCTGCTGACCCTGCCGATCAGCGGCGGCCTATCCCTGGTAAGCGGTCTTTATCTCGACGCCATGGCCCCCTGGGGAGGCTGGGCTTACCGGAGCCTGTTTCTGCTTTTAGCGGCGCTGATTTTAGGGAGTGTTGTCTTTTTGAGAAAAACGAAATTTTAGCGGTCGTTTACCTGGAAAAACCGCCGGCATCTTCCGCCAGTGACTCCACCAGGGCGCTCAGGAACTCCTGGCTCCCTGGAGTTTGCGGATAAATCCGCCGGGGTGCCGAGAGATACTCCTCAAGAATTCTGAGGTACACCGAATCTCCCCGGGATCCAAGAAAAGCCGCCGCCCGGCCGTTCACAGGCAGGAGGCCCGTAACCTCCGCCAGATCCGCCTGAATCACGGGGGTCATGAGCCACCGGTAAAAGAGCCACGCCGCCAAGACTTCGGAAGGACGGCCCGGAAGGATCTGGATCCCCAGATCCCTAAGATTCATGCCGCCCTTCTTCACATCGTAGGGGTAGATCACCGCATCCCAGGGAAAGGAAGAACCAAAAGCCTCGAGAGACCTCCGGTAATAGCTCAAACCCGAAAGGGTATCCATGGCTACCGGGCTAACCCCCGAGGCAAAATCGATCTGACCTTGGAATTTCTCAATTTCAGGAAGGGCCAAACCTTCTTCAAGAGCTCCGGTGATGAGGGATCTCGTTTCATCCCAGGTTTTTGGATCTTCCAGCAATTCACCCCGCCGGTTTCTCATCAGGCCGCCCAAAGCAAAATGGATGGTGGCCAGGGCCGACTCGTCCAGGGGGAACACAAAACCGCCTTCCCGCCAAACCGTCCGGGGATCTTCGGGGACCGCCCGAGCCGAAAGGTTTACGTAGAGAAGATCGGTATCCCGCAAGAGAGGCAGAAACGGCAGTTTCCAAACTTCTTCTTTAATCAGGTAATGGTCCCGAATTTCACCATCCGGTTCCCAGGAAAAGCCCCACTCGGGATGAAACAGGAGAGGGAAAAGATCAGCTCCCTGGAAAGGCTGTGAAGGTCCTTCATCAAGGCCGGTGAGAACCAGCCCGGGAATCCCCTCCTCCGCCATTTCCCAAGCGGGGTTTATTGGTATTACTTTTTGCAGAATTATAAAACAAATTGCTTAACGATAATGAACTTGAA
>CAYYNJ010000060.1:7721-12334 GCA_964472775.1 uncultured Spirochaetaceae bacterium | reverse complement strand
ACTGTTCACCGACTTGGTCTGATCCAGAGCCACCAAGGTATGGATACTGTAGTCAATCACCAGGCCGGTGATGATGGCCACGAAGATGATGGAAAAGGCATCGATGCTGATACCCAGAAGACCGATGAAACCAAAGGAGATGACCATGCTGATCACCCCCGGAAGAAGGCTGAGGAGGGCCAGCACCAAACGGCGGTAGAAGATCAGGACCGTTATGAATATTAAAAAACTGCCCCCCAGAAATGAGAGAACCCAGTTATTCTTCAAATTATTCTGTTCCTTCAGCAGCTCATCCACCATGCCGTGGAGGGAGAGGGTCCAGCCGGCGGGCAGCCCTGCCCTAATCTTTTCAACCTGGGAGGTGAACGCTTCCAGGTCACGATGGTCGTGGTAATACACCAGACCCTTGACGGAAAAGAGCCGATAGGAATTGTCCAACAGTGATTCGTACTCCAGGGGATCTACGCTGGAGGAGTAGTAAAGCAGGTACTGCTCAATCAAGGCATCGTAAAAATCATCGAATTCGGTACTGGTTAAGAGAGAGTCTTCGGAACCCATGAAGTAATAGTTCATCCGTTTCAGCACCGACAGAAGGGAAAAGGCGTATCCGGTATTCCCTTCGGCCAGCTGTTTATGGATCCGGTCCATCTCCAGAACCGTATCTTTCTTGAGGACCCCCAGCTTCTCTCCCGTGTCTATTTCGATGAAAAACGGCAGGGTCCCGTAAAACTCCTGGTTAATCCGGGCATCCGCCTTCTTAATGGTGGTGGATTCGGGGAGCTGCTCGATGGGATACGGTTCAATGGAAAGGTTGGTAAGTTGAAACCCGCCCCACCCCATGGCGGCCAAAACCAGGAGAAAATAAAGATAGCGGTGCCGGGCCACCTTGGCGAAAAGCTTAGCTTGGGCGTTTCTGAAGCCCGTAAGCATGGCCCGGGGATGGGGAGGATAGGTTCCCAGGTCGAGCCAGAAGAACACCCCGGCCCAGGTGATTACCACCGCCACGGCGATAATCACCCCCACCTGCAGATGCCCCGACCCGTTGATGATGCTCAGGGAAAGAAATCCGGTCAGGGTAGAGAGGGCGGTGAGGCTTAAGGGAAACAACAAAAGCCGTCGAAGGCTGCGGGTTCCCGCCGGACGGGGGGTGTGGAACTGATGGTAGAAATAGTGTATCAGGTAGTCGCTCAAGAGGCCCAGGCTGAAGACGGGAATCAGAAGGATCAGGGGGCTGTCGGGTATGCCTGCGAAACGGGCGAATCCGTAGGAGGTCACCACCGAGACAAGGATGAGAAAAAGCGAGAGTACCACCACCCTGACGCTGCGGAACAGGGAGAAAACCGCTAAAACCATTGCCATCAGGACGGGGAAAAAAACCAGGATATCTTTGGTCAGCAAAGACTCGGTCTCGGCGATGATGGGTGCCCGGCCGGTGAACTCGAAGGGAAAATCTTCCATTCTTCGGTCTTGAAGATCCTTCAGCCCCTGGTAGATTTCGATGGAAGGGGTCTTATTGCTGTAGTAAAGGTAAAAAAGCAGGGTGGTCTGCTCGGGATTCACATAAGGGGAGAGCTCGGGAAAGGCGGGGAGTTCCGCCACCAGGTGCCGGAGGTATTCATCGGTAACCTCCTTATCATCGGCCGGAATAGCCCGGCTGACGATGATGTCATCCCCTTCGGAGATCACCCGGGAGGCACTCAAGATCGATTCCACCTTGGCCACTCCGGATAACCCGGAAAAATCAGCCTGCAGCGTCCTTAAAGCCGTCACATCCTCGGCGCTGGTAAAGGAGAGCCCCGCCGACGGCAGGTCAAGAACCGCAATGGCCACATTATTCTGGGGTTGAAGAAGTTTCCCTTCGCTGGCGGCATACACCTCCACCCCGGGGTCCTTATCGGGGGGGGTCCATAAATAGAGAAAAGCGGCGGCCGCCAGGAGTCCGATCAGAAAGGCATGGTGTTTCATAAATTTTTTAACCCCCCAGGATAAAAACAAGACGCATTTCCTGTAAGGATAGCAGGAAAAAGCCCCTTGTCAATGGCTGAAGGCGGAGGATACCCCTTCTCCCTCCGCCCTGGGGATAACCGCATCACCCCAGGGGTGGATAACCATCCAGGGCCCCCTCATTGACGGAGAAAGAAACGGGTCAACCAACAATTCTATTTAAGCAGATCGTAGAGGGCCTTCATATTGGCCCCGATACTCTTGGTCTCATCCACGATGGGGTTAAAGGGGCCGCCGGCCACGTAGGAGGCAATGGGTCCCGAACCTCCGCTCGCCCCGGTGCCGGTCCCCGTCCCGGAGGTGCTCTCCCGGCTGTTCTGCCAGGCGATGGCCAGCTGATCCACCATCATGAGCTGGGCGGGGGTAAGCAGATCCAGCTCCAGATACTCCAGGGTCTCTTCCGCCCAGGCCGCTTCGATCCTGGTCATGGCCCGGATCTCTTCGATGTAGCCGGCTATCTCTTCCTGCTGATCCGGGGTCAAGGCCAGTTTGGCATTCTCCTGGTGCATCTGAAGGACGTATCCGAAAAACCGGCCCAGATCGTACACCACCACCGTCTCTTCTTTGGCCTTTTGAATGGCCGGGTCGGGGGTGGTCTGGGCGGTCAGGGCTGCCCAGGCAACAAGCAAAAATAAAACTGCAAGCAAATTCTTTTTCATGGATTCCCTATCTCCTTATTTCTTTCGTTATTCGTATCTCAGCGCTTCTATGGGATCCATCCGGGAGGCCCGGTAGGCAGGATATCCCCCGAAGAAAAGGCCGATTAAAAAGGCAAACCCGAAAGCCAGTAAAACCGAATCCGGGGATACCCGGGTGGCCATACCGGCAAACCGTGAGGCTCCCCAGGACGCGGCAAGCCCCAGGCCGATACCCACTATCCCACCAAAAAGGGAGATTATCACCGCCTCGGTGATAAACTGCTTCAGGATGTCCGAGCCCCGGGCCCCCAGGGCCATGCGCACCCCGATCTCCCGGGTCCGTTCGGTCACCGAAACCAGCATGATGTTCATGATTCCGATGCCCCCCACGATGAGGCTGATGGCGGCGATGCTGGCCAGAAGGATCGTGAAGGTCTCGGTAACCCCCTGCATGGTGGCCAGAAGGTCCAGCTGATTGGCGATGTAAAAATCCGCCATGTCCATGCTGGCCAGCCGGTGAAGCCTCAAAATTTCGTTTTCGATGATGGTCTGAAGGTCTTTCATCACCTCGTCGCTGGCGGCTTGAACGTTGATCACGGCGTACTCTTTCTCTCCCGATATGTACCGCTGGTAGGTGGAAATGGGGATGAAGACCGAGGTGTCGGAAGTGGAATCGCCCTTCTCCTCCATGATGCCCACCACCCGATGGTTGATCCCGTTAATCCGTATCCGCTGGCCCACGGGATCCATGCCCTCGGGGAAGAGATCCTTGTAGACCTGGACGCCGATAACCGCCACGGCCTTGCGGGTATCCTGGTCCAGGGAGGTGATGAAATCGCCGTACTGGGGGTGGAAGTTTCTGATTTGGGGATACTCGGGGCCGGTGCCCACCACCGTAGCGGTGGTGTTGCTGTTTTCAAACTTCAGTTGGGCCGACACGGTGCTCTCCGGAGCGGCGGCGGTAACCAGTCCGGGCCCCAGGGCCCGGATCATGGCCAGATCTTCCTCGGTCAGGGTGGGTTTGGTGTTGGAGGTGTTGCGCCGCACCAGGCTTCCGCCCTTGGGCTCACCGGAATAAACCAGGAGGAGGTTGGACCCCAGGGATTCCAAGCTCTGCTCCACCGACATCTGGGCACCGTTGCCCAGGGCAACCAGGGCAATCACCGCCGCCACCCCTATCATCACCCCCAGGGCAGTCAAAAAGGATCGAACCTTGTTGGATCCGATGCTGCGCAGACTCATCCTCAGGCTTTCGCGAAAGGTAAACCGCTTCATGGCACAAACTCCCCGGAGGGAACATCCTGAAGGACCTTGCCGTCCCGGATCTGCACCACCCGGCGGGCCTGCCGGGCCAGATCGTTGTCGTGGGTTACCATCACCAGGGTTACCCCCTCTTCGTTGAGCTGATGAAACAGCTTCATGATTTCCACCCCCGTTTTGGTATCCAGCGCCCCGGTGGGTTCATCCGCCAGGATGATCCGCGGCTCCGTGGCCAGGGCCCGGGCGATGGCCACCCGCTGTCTCTGACCGCCCGAAAGCTGGTTGGGGATATGGTCGCCCCGATCCGACAGCCCCACCCTTTCCAGCATCCGCAGGGACCGCTCCCGCCGCTCCCGGGCGGAAACCCCGGCGTAGATCAGGGGCAGTTCCACGTTCTCCAGGGCCGTCTCCCGGCCCAGGAGGTTGAAGGTCTGGAAGACGAAACCGATGTACCGGTTTCGGATGTCCGCCAGCTCGTTCCGGTTCATGGAAGAGACATCGGTGCCCGAAAGCTGATAGACCCCGGCACTGGGAAGGTCCAGACACCCGATAATGTTCATCAGGGTCGACTTTCCCGACCCGCTGGGGCCGATGATGGAGACAAACTCTCCCTGGGAAACCGAGAGGCTCACCCCGTCGATGGCCTTGACCGTGGTAGGCCCCATCTGGTAATGGCGGCTGATATGGGCCATTTCAATGATGGATTCCATG
>CAYYNJ010000060.1:0-7711 GCA_964472775.1 uncultured Spirochaetaceae bacterium | reverse complement strand
TGCCTAGCTGCTCCCCGCGCCGGGAACGGAAATGGGAATGATGGAGGAACCGGTGGAAGCGGTGGCTCCCGCCCCGAGGGTGAATCCGGCGGAGGCGGGAATTACCACCAGCTCGCCCTCTTCAAGACCCTCAAGAATCACCGCCTTGGCACCATCATTGGCCCCCGCCACAACCCGCTTGGTCACCACCTCTTCATTTTCGTAGACATCAAGATAAAACCGCCCCCGCACCGTAGAAAGGGCGTTGCTGGGAACCAGCAGCCCCTGGTCATCGCTGATGAGGATACTCATGTCGGCGCTCATGCCGGGGCGCAGGGGCCCCTTGTCACTCCGCAGTACCGTGGAGACGGTAAAGATGGAGATGTTATTCACCACCTCCGCGGCGGGGCTGACCCGTTCCACCGTGGACTTGAGGCTTTCCTTTCCCAGGGAGTCGGCGGTGATCTCCACCGGCATGCCTTCGGCCACCTTGCCGATGTCGTACTCGTCCACCTCCGCCTTGAGGCGCAGCCGGGTGAGGTCCGCAAAGACCATCAGAACCGAAGAGGTGTTAATCACGTCTCCGGGACCAATGCTGCTGCTCAAGACCACACCATCAAAGGGGGCGGTGATGCCGGAGTTCTCCAGTGCCTCCCGGGCGTTATCCAGCGAAAGCTGACTCTGGTCCACCTTGATTTTCGCACTCTTCTGGGCCAGGTCCGCCGAGGCGGCGGTCTCACCGGCGGCGTCAAGCTGATCCCGGGAAATGGAACCGGAATTAAAAAGAGCCTGCCGGTCCGCCAGATCGCTTTGGGCCCTCTCCAGGGTCAAAACCGCCCGGTCCAGATCCAGCCGGGCCTGGCTCAGGTTCAGCTCCGCCTGGCGTACCGCATTCCGCAGGTCCGTGTCATCAAGACCCACCAGCAGGCCGCCGACGGCCACCTGATCACCCTCTTCGACGGCGGAAATCACCGTCCCCGCCACCCGGCTGCGGATCTCCTGGGACCGGAACGGCTCCACCACCGCCGGGCCTTCCACGGTGACGGTCAGAGCCCCCTGAACCGCCTCAACCACATGTATGGCATCGGCTCCTCCGTCAGCGGCCGCCACGGCTGCCGAATCGGCGGAGACCGCCTCACTCTTTCCTTCACAGGAAACAAAAACCAGGACCATCAGCACTGCGGCTGAAAAAATTTTGCTTTTCATCAATTTTGTACCTCTTCACCGGGAATTATCACATCAAGGCTCTCTAACAGCGGCTCCAGCCAGTAGGCCGCCCGGGCCAGTTCAAAAGCCGCTTCACGCTGCCGGACAAGCCCGGTCTGATACCGGAACTCGGCCCTTTTAAGCTGAATCCGGGCAAACAGCTCCTCCGCCAGGGTGGCCCGCTGGGTCTGGCCACGTTCCAGAACCAGATCGTAGGCGCCCCTTATCTGCTCCAGCAGAGCCAGGGCCTGATCCACCTCGGACTGACTCAGCAGATAACGCTGGTTACGGCTCCGGATCTGCAGGTAGAGGATCTCCTTCTGAAGCTCCCACCGTTCCTGCAGGCTCTCCCTCTCCAGGGTACGAAGATCCGCCTCCATCCGGTTCATGCCGGATCCCTCCCAGGAGAGGGACGCCGCCAGCCCCAGCTGCCATACCGAAGAGGACGACGAGGGAGAGGAAAGGTCTTCCCCCAGGATCAGGGGCGGCGAAGTGTAATTCAGGGACAGGGCGGGGTTCTCCGGCGTATAGGCCAGGGATCCGCTTTGATCCCATCCGGAGAAAGAGAGACGGATCGAAGAAAGGGCCAGGGCCCCCGGAGCCTGGTCTTCCCGGTCCAGGGCCAGCAGCTGGTCTTCGATCAGTTTGAGTTCGGGACTGTGCGCCACACCCCAGGCGCTCAGTTCCGGCGGCCGGGGCAGGGAGGGGACGGAGAAAGACACCGGCTCCAGCTCCGGTACGGTCTGGGAGTCCATGCCGGCCTGAAAGGCCAGTTCCAGCCAGCTGAGCCGGCGGTTCAGGGTGCCCTCGATCAGGGCGGTCTGGGCTTCCCCCCAGAGATCCTCCGCCTCGTTAAGCTCCTGCAGGGAGGTCTGGCCCCGCTCAAAGAGCTCGCCGAAAACACGGGCCTGCTCGGCGGCAGCCTCGAGCTCCAGGGCCAGGAGGGCTTCTTCTTCCTGGGCCAGCCAGGCTTCCTGATAAAGGGTCAAAAGGGTGACAAAGGCCTCCCCCCGGGCCCGCAGATAGGTCTGCTCGGAGCGATCCAGCGCCTCGGCGGCGGAGACCGCCTTAAGACCTTCTTCCTGGGAAAGCCCCAGGGGGAGGGAGGCCGACAGGGTGGCCTGAACCTCCTTTCCGGCGGCAAAGGTCCCGCCTTCGGCAGTCTTTGCCGTAAAAAGGGGGGTGAGAGAGACCGAAGGGTCTCCCGCATAAGAGGCCAGGCTGGCCTCTTTTTCCGCCTGGAGCCATTCCAGCCGGGCTGACTCAAGAGCGGGAACCTCGTTCTGAAAAGCCAGAACTTCCTGAAAGGTGAGGGACCACCCTGGAAATACAGCCAAAACAAGCAATAATACAAGCACCATCGTCCGGGACCTCATGCGTCACCTCCCGGACGTAAATATAGTAGTCTTTTAATATGGAAGCAAATTTATTGAGCAAATTCCCTAAACTATTAACCAGTGTTTCGGACCGTGGGCACCAAAAATTCTTACAAGTAAAAGACTACTCCACCCGGCGGAACTCGATACTCCAGTGCCGCCCGGTTCCCACGTTGTAGGCCTTGGCAAAGTTGCCCTGGTTGATGGCCACCGCCATGTTGTACACCGAATTGACGTAGATGATCTGCTCACTGACGTAGACGTCGGCGAAGGAGCGGCCGTAGACCATCCGGTTGTTGTAAACCAGGGTTTCGCTGTTTCTTATCACCACCTCCACCCGGTGGCCGTGTTGAAACCCCACCTGGACGAACTCGTCCCGGGGAATGTTGGTCCAGAGGCTGCCGAACCGCACATCCAGGATGTCGATGGTGCCCCGGATGTAATTCTCCCCCCGCTCCACCAGGCCCACATCCAGCTCCACCACTTCCGAAAGGTCAATCTCAGGTCCCACATCTTCAAAGCCAACCACCCCGGAGGCGAGCTTGGCCCCGGTGTTGGCATAGACGTCCCGGCCGTGGAAGGTGTAGGAGTGCTCGGTGTTCTGCCGCCGGTGCCGGGTTTCGTCAATCTCCCGCAGGGCCGAAAGGCCCACATATTTTTTCAGGTGGGTCAGGGTCCCGTTGTCCGGGGTCACCACAAAATGGCCGCCCGATGTTTCGGCCACCACGCTCCGGCGGTTCGAACCGACCCCGGGATCCACCACCGAGACAAACACCGTCCCGGCGGGCCAGTATTCGATGGTCTGCAGCAGCCGGTAGGAAGCCTCCCAGATGCTGTAGGGGGGAATGTCGTGGGTCAGGTCCTGGATCCGCAGTCCCTCGTCCACCGTCAGGGCCACCCCGTGCATGGCCGCCACGGCGCCGTCCACCAGCCCGAAATCGCTCTGAAACACCAGCAGTTTTTTCATATTCCTTTCCTTTCTTTACCGGGACTACCGGGAAAACCGCAGGGTCCAGTCGCTGCCGTAACCGATGCCGTATTTCTCGCAGAAACTGCCCTGGGACACGCAGAGGGACACCTTCATCAGTTCGTTGTTGTAAATCATGGGTTCTCCCTTTTCGGCATACCCGAAGGATTTATGGAACAGCAGGTTTTCCGAAAAGACCACGTCACCGCCATGGCGAATCTCCAGATTCACCCGGTCGCCGTAGGAGAATCCCGCCTGGTGGAAGAGGGACAGGGGGATGTTGGTCCAGAGGTTGCCGAAGTTGGGGTCGTTGATCTCGAAGATTCCCCGGACCTCCCCGTCCTTCAGCTCCGGCTCCAGGATCGGCATCTTGACGATCTCTTCCACCGGGTAGGAGGGCCCCACCCCTTCGAAGGAGATGATTCCCGAGGCCAGCCGGGCGGCGCAGTAGGAGAAAAGGTCCCGGCCGTGGAAGATGCTCACCCCTTCGGTGTTTTTTCCCCGGAGGCGGTTCACCGTCTCGTCGATCTCCCTGATCTCCCGGATCCCCGCCTCCCGGTCCACGTGGGTCAGGGAACCGTTGTCGGGGGTGACGATGTAGTAACCGTCGTTGGTCAGGGCCACCGAGGCCTTCCGGGCGGTACCCACCCCGGGATCCACCACCGACACGAAGACGGTGCCTTCGGGCCAGAATTTCATGGACTGGTAGAGCCGGTAGGAGGCGCTCCAGATATCGTACTGGGGGATCTCGTGGGTGCCGGTGATAATCTCCAGGCTGCGGTCCACCGTCTTGACCACGCCGTACATGGAGCAGACCGCCCCCTCTTTATAGGTAAAGTCGGTTTGAAATACAAGGATGGGTTTTTCCATAGAAAAGGTCTCCTAAATGAATGGGTTGTAAAACCGGTCGTGGTTGATGAAAACCGAAACCAGGATGGTGATGAGAAAAATGAGAGCCGACACGGCCAGGGCGGCAAAATCGGCGGCGGTGAACCGCTTTCGGCTGTACCAGGTGCGGGTCCGGTGCTTGCCGAAACCCCGGAGGTCCATGGCGTTGCTGATCAGTTCCACCCTATCCAGGGTGGAAAACACCAGGGGGATGATGATCAGCAGGGCGTTCTTCACCCGGTGGGAAAACTTCGCCTTCCGGGAGATGTCCAGCCCCCGGGCCTGCTGGCTGAGGCTGATGTTCCGGTATTCCCGCTGGATGTCGGGGAAGTAGCGCAGGGTCAGGGCCACCGCATAGGCCGCCTTGTAGTGGACCCCCACCCCGTTCAGGGCCGAGGCAAACTCGCTGGGGTTGGTGGTGAGCAGAAAGGTTATCCCTAAGGGAATCACCGAAGCGTACTTGAAGAGCTTGGTGGTCTGATAAAACAGCTGTTCCCAGGTCAGGGTGTAGGGTCCGAAAAGATGAACGATGACGTGCCGGGTCCCGTAGATCTTCACTCCCTCCTCGGGAGAGAAGAAAAAGGTTATCACCGCGTTGGTGACGATGAATACCGCCACGTAGATCACCATGAGCCGGATCTGGGAAAACCGCATTTTCGACAGCTTTAATACCCAGAGAGAAAAAACCATCACTCCCAGGACAACCCGCAGGTCGTAGCTGAACATCACCGCGAAGGTGAGAAAGAGAAACCCCGCCAGCTTGGTCAACCCCGACAGCCGATGGATGGGAGTATCCACGTAGTTGTAGGAAAATAGTTTTGCCTTCACCGTGCCCGCAGCTCCCTTTCGTGGTTGATAAAATTCTGCACGAAGGCGGTACCGTCGTCGATGCCCGCCCGCTGGCTCAGACCATAGAGGGATGTTTCCTTAAGATTAGCCTGGGCTATCACCTCCGGGTCCGTGAGGATGGCGCTGGGGGCTGCGTCGGCGATCTTCCGTCCCCCGGCGATAATCACCGCCCGGGCGGCGTACTCCAACATCAGATGCATATCGTGGGTTATCAAAATGATGGCCACCCCGGTGCTGTTGATGGTCTCGATAAACTCCATGATATCGGTGTAGTGTCGAAAATCCTGTCCCGCCGTGGGCTCATCCAGAATCAGCACCTCCGGGTTCATCACCAGAATGGAAGCGATGGTAACCCGCTTCTTCTGGCCGAAACTGAGGGCCGAAATGGGCCATCTGCGGAAAGGGGCCAGGCCGCATACCTTCATGACCCGCTCCACCCGGTCTTCGATTTCTTTCTCTTCCGCCCCCCGGAGTCTCAGCCCCAGGGCGATCTCATCGAAAATAAGGGGCTTGGATATCATCTGGTTGGGATTCTGCATCACCACCCCTATCTTTTCCGCCCGTTCCTTGATGGTGAGGTCGCGGATGTCCTCTCCGGCGTAGAGGATGCGGCCCCCGTCTTCCTTCTCGAAACCGCAGATCAGCCGGCTCAAGGTGGATTTCCCCGCCCCGTTCCGGCCCGCCAGGGCCATTAGTTCCCCCCGGTCCACGGCAAAACTGATGCCGTCCACCACGGGGTCTACCCCGTTGTAGGAAAACCGGATATCCTGCATCTCCAGCAGCGGCTCCGCCGGAAGGGGTGCCGCAGGGGGCTTCGCCGACTGGTGCCACCGCCGCACCTCTCCGGACGCTCCGTTTAACACCAGGCTTTCCGGATGGCCCGGCTTCATCTCCGGGGTCACCGTAACTCCGGCATACTTCAGGGCAGTGACGTAGAGGGGCTCCCGGATGCCGAACTCTTGAAGCACCGGGGAAGAGAGGAGCTGATCGGGACTCTGATCCGCCACGATGCGGCCGTCGTTCATCACGATGATCCGGTCCACCGGACGGTGGAGCACATCCTCCAGCCGGTGTTCGATGATGATCACCGTCTTCCCCGACCGGTGGTGAATATCATCGATGATCTCGATGGCCGCCTTGCCGGTGGCGGGGTCCAGGTTGGCCAGGGGCTCGTCGAAGAGGAGGATCTCCACATCGTCGATCAGCACCCCCGCCAGGGAGGTACGCTGTTTCTGCCCCCCCGACAGTTCGTAGGGGGAAGATAAGGGGAAATCCCCCATTCCTACCAGCGCCGCCGCCCGGGTCACCCGGTCCCGCATGGGCTCCAGGGGGATGTTGTCGTTCTCCAGGGCGAAGGCGATATCCTCGTTCACCGTGAGGCCCACAAACTGGCCGTCCGGATCCTGCAGCACCGTACCGACCACCTTGGAGAGTTGAAAAATATCCAGATCCCGGGTTTCCCTGCCGCCGATCTTCAGACTCCCCGACACCTCGCCCTTATAAGAAAAGGGGATCAGACCGTTAAGGCAGTGGCCCAGGGTGCTCTTTCCGCTGCCGCTGGGTCCCGCAATAAGGATCTTCTCCCCCCTCTTGACGGACAGATTTATGTCGTGCAGGGTCGGATGGGCCTGGGCGAAGTACTGAAAGGAGAAACCGCTGAAAGCGATAACCTCCTCTCCGGCCAGGCCTCCTTCCGAACCGGTTCCCGGAGGAACCGGACCGCTACTCTTTTTCAAGACTGCCCTTTTTGGTTCTGGTGGCGGCGTAGGCCACCAGAAGCAGGGTTCCGATGATGGCCACGGTGACGGAGTTCATCAGCGCCGCCACGGCGCCTTGGGTAAAAACCAGGTTCACCGGCTCCTTGTAGATCACAATATCCAGAACCGGGGCTACCACAAGCCAGGCCACCACGTTTCCGGCCACCTGAATGATGTTAAAAACGGCAATATCCTTCACCATAAAACGGCCCCCTTCCACGCCGGTGCGTTTGTAGGCAAGACCGTAGGCGGCCCCGCAAACGCCGCTGGCGATGACCCAGCTCCACCAGGGGGAGCCGTACTGCACCGCATCGGAAAGGGCATGGCCGATGAAGGCGATGAGGCCTCCGGCGATGGGCCCGAAGAGAACCGCAAAAAAGGCCCCCAGGCCGTAGGCGGTCTGAAGGCTGGTCTCGGGAATAGGCGAAGGCACCTTGACGTACATGAAAAGCAGCATAAAAAGCGCCGCTCCCAGACCGGTGGCAACGATGGTTCTCGTGGTAACCTTGAAATAATCTTTCATACTTTCCTCTCCTGCAATTTTTTTGGATGCGGCGGCCCCTGAAGGCCCCGTTTTTCTCTGATGGGGATATCCTATCCCAACCGGTGAGGTGTGTCAATTTTCAAATTCTGTACCATGGTTACAGGGACCGGATCAGCTTGTCCAGGTCTTCCATCACCACGGGCTT
>CAYYNJ010000059.1:10103-12336 GCA_964472775.1 uncultured Spirochaetaceae bacterium | reverse complement strand
CCTCACGCCGACTACGGCCCGAGAGGCTTTTTTTAGCACCGTACCGCCACGGCGGCGACTTTTTCCCGGCGGAACTGGCTGGTGTAGAGCCGGTAGTATTCTCCTTTGCGGCGCAGCAGCTCCTGATGGGTCCCCGCCTCTTCCACGACGCCTTGGTTTACCACGAGAATCCGGTCCGCCTCCCGGATGGTGGAGAGCCGGTGGGCGATGATGAAGCTGGTTCGCCCCTTCATAAGTCCTTCCAGACCCTTTTGAATCTCCCTTTCCGTCAGGGTGTCCACCGAGCTGGTGGCTTCGTCCATCACCAGGATGTCGGGATTGGAGAGCAGAGCCCGGGCCAGGCTGATGAGCTGCCTCTGTCCCATGGAGAGAAGAGTCCCTTCTTCCCCCACCTCTTCTTCGTACCGGCGGGGCAGTTTTTCGATGACCTGGTGGGCGTGGGCCAGCCGGCTGGCCTGCAGAAGCTCCTCTTCGGAAGCGTCGGGGCGGCCGTAGAGGATGTTGTCCCGTACGGAACCGGAAAAGAGGTGGGGCTTCTGAAGCACCACCCCGATGCGGGACTGGAGTCCCCGCTGGGTGTACTCCCGGTAATCCCGGCCGTCCATGAGGATCCGGCCCGACACGGGCTCGTAGTACCGGGAGAGGAGGCTGGCGATGGTGGTTTTCCCTCCCCCCGTGGGGCCCACCAGGGCGATGGTCTGGCCGGGCTCCACGGTGAGGCAGAAGTTTTTCAGCACCGGAGAACCCGGTACGTAGTGAAAGGAAACCTGGTCGAACTCTACCCGGCCTTTCAGCTTGACCTCTCCCACCGCATCGGGCCCGTCGGGAATATCCGAAGGGGTGTCTAAAAGGGAGAAAACCCGCTCCGCCCCGGCGATGGACTGCTGCATTTCGCTTAAAACCCGTGCTATATCCTGGATGCGCCAAAGCATGAAGGTCATGTAGCCGATGAAGGCCCGGAGGCCCCCGATGGTTAGGGTTCCCAGCTCGATCTGCCATCCTCCGAAGAGGAGGAGCCCTCCCACACCGAAGGAGATGATCAGCTGTACCACCGGAATGAAGATGGCCGAGAGCCAGGCGGCCCGGTAGGAGGCGTGGTACATCTCGTCGGTGAGCCTTCCGAAGCCGCTGAGGTTGGCCTTTTCCTTGGCCAGGGCCTTAATGACCTTGACGCCGTTGATTGACTCGGAATACGCCGCGGTGATGCGGGAGTTGATGGACCGGACCTTGCGGTACTCTCCGATAATCCTTTTTTTAAACCGCAGGGCCGTCAGAAACAGCAGCGGAAGAACTACCGCCATCATCAGGGCCAGCTTCAGGTTGATCCGGGCCATGAAGATAAGAGCCACCAGGATGTTGAAGAGTCCCCACACCGAATCGAGGATCATCCAGGAGGCCAGCTCGGCGATGCGCCGGCTGTCGCTGGTGATGCGGGAGAGCAGCCACCCCGAGGAAACCTTGTCGAAAAAGGCGAAGGAGAGCTCCTGGAGGTGGTTGAACAGCTTTTCCCTCAGGTCGTGCTGAACCAGCTCCCCCAGTTTTCCCGCAAAGAGGATGAAAAGAAAGAGGGATCCCGAGTTGATCACGAAGGTGAGGGCGATCATCAGGCTGTAGCGCCGGAGGGCTTCGGGATTCCGGGCCATGATACCTTCGTCGATGAGTCCCGCCGAAAGATAGGTGGAGTAGGAATCTAAAAAGGCGGTGAGAAGGATGAAAATGAGGAACCCCGCCAAAAGCCCCAGGTGGGGTCTGGTCTGCTTGATAATGCGCCATACGGTACGGCCGCTGAAATCGCCGGTGAAGGTTTTCTCCTCCAGCCGTGGTTGTTTTTCTGTCATGATAATTCCCCGCTATCACCCCGGACGCCCGCCAGGGCCAGTTCCTGCCGCAGCTCTTCTTCAATGCGGGTCTGCAGCTCGAATACGTTTTTATAAAACCCCTGCCCCTGGATGAGCTGGCCGTGGGTTCCCTCTTCGATAATCCGCCCTTCCTGGAGGACCAGGATTTTGTCGGCCCTTTCCAGGGTCTGGATCCGGTGGGCGATGATGAAGGTGGTCCGGCCTTGCATCAGGGTGTCCAGGGCGGTGTTGATGTTCTTCTCGGTGGCCGCCTCCACCGCCGAGGAGGAATCGTCCATGATGAGAATCGCCGGATCCTTCAGCAGGGTCCGGGCGATGGCGATCCGCTGTTTCTGCCCCCCCGAGAGGCTCACCCCCTTCTCGCCCACCAGGGT
>CAYYNJ010000059.1:0-10093 GCA_964472775.1 uncultured Spirochaetaceae bacterium | reverse complement strand
CCGCCGCCCGGGCCGCCGCCTCTATCTCTTCCTGAGTGACCTCCCGGTCGAGGCTGAAGGCGATATTTTCCCGGATCGTCATGGTGAAGAGGAAAGGTTCCTGCTCCACGATGCCGATGTTCCGCCGCAGGAAGTGGCGCCCGTAGGACTCCAGCGGCCTTCCGTCCAGGGTGATGGCCCCCGCCGGCGCCTCATAGTAGCGGGGCAGCAGGTTCACCAGGGTGGTTTTGCCCGAACCGGTGGCCCCGAGAAGGGCGATTCGCGAGCCCGGGACCGCCTCCAGGTTGATATTCTCCAGCACCGCCGGGCCGCCGCCGTACCGGAACGTCAAGTCTTTCATGACGATGTGGCCGCGGATCGGCGGCGGGGATGTTTCCGAGCCCCGGGGGTAGGCCAATTCCTCCTGTTCTTCCCGGAGGATTTCCTGGATCCGGCTGAAGGATACGGAGCTCTTGGAGAATTCCGTGACCATCCGGCCCAGCTCCTGAAGGGGCCATATCATGGCGTTCACCATGGCCGAAAAGGCCACGAAGGTGCCGGGGGTCATCTCTCCTTCGATGACCATCATACCTCCCACCAGCAGGGTGGCCACGAACTGGAGGCCGCAGATGATGTGCCCCAGGGGCCAGTAACAGCTGTGGCGGAGGTTGAGGACGAAGCCGCGGCGGCACTGTTCCCGGTTGATTTTCCTGAAAAGGTTTTTTTCCCATTCCTGCCGGGCGAAGGCCCTTACCACCCGGATGCCCGAGAGGTTCTCCTGAACCCGGGTGGTGAGGATTCCTTCCTGCTCCTGGTAGTCGTCGTAGGCTTGAAAAATGAGCCGGAAGAAGATCAGGGAAAGCAGGGCGATCAGCGGAACCGTGGCGGTGGAGATCAAGGCCAGGGGAATATTCAGAATCATCAGCAGGGTAAAGTTCACCAAGAACAGCATGATCACCCGGACCAGGTCCGGCAGCTGTTCGGCGTAAAACCGCCTGACCGTATCCACGTCGGAGGTGGACCGCTGTACCAGTTCGCCGGTCTGGATGTGATCGTGGTAGCTGAAGGATAGTCTCTGGATGTGGTCGTAGAGCTTTTCCCTCAGGGACCGGACCACCGCCTCCGATGCTTTGCCCCGGCCCCGGCCCCCCAGGAACTGCAGCCCCCCCCGGACCAGGGCGGAGGCCAGAAACAGGAGGCTGAAAAGAAGCAGGGGGCCGAATCCCCGCCGGGGAATCAGCACGCCGTCGATGATGTGGCGGATGATCAGGTTCCCCGCCGATTCCAGAACCACCGCCCCGGAAAGAGCCAGGAGCGCCGCGGTGTAGAGGGCCCGGCTGTGTTTACCCAGGGCCAGAAGCCGGGAGAAGTTTTTTCTTTGTTTTTTTAGGTCCATGATGATCCGTCCTCCCTGGACGGAAAAATCGCAACGAAAGAGGAAATTTTAAAAATAACCGATCTTAAAATTGCCTCGTAAACCGAAATTTCATCCGGTTTTACCAATTTTTTACAGGGACATCCGGCGGAGGGACAAAAAAAAGCCGCGGCATCCCTCACGGGGACCGCGGCCGGTATTGACAGCAACAGGGCTTCTAAAAGCCGACGGATCCTCCGATGACGTTTGCATAGGGTACAAGAGCAAAGTTTCTGCTAAGCATCATCAGGGCCTCCTCTTTAATATCTTAAGCCCAGGTTACGGGATACCCGCCGGGTTGTCAATATGATTTCCCGGACCGGTGGAAAAATTCTCAATTTCGTTCTATCAGGGAAGTTTCGCCAGAAAACAGCCCGGGTCCACCGCACCGTCCGCCGACACCGTTACTCCTTCCGCCTGGAGCCGGGCGGCCTGTTCTTCGAAGCCTCCCCCGGGGGGCAGGGAGAGCCGTCCCTTGGCATTGACGATCCGGTACCAAGGCAGGCCGTACCGCTCTGAACAGCTGTGGAGAATCCGGGCCACCTGCCGCGGATTGGGGGGGCGAAAACCTCCCCGCAGGCCGGCGCTGCGGGCCACCGCCCCGTAGCTGGTGGTTTTTCCCGGGGGAACCGCCTGGACGGCGGCGATGATGGCCTTAGTTTCTTCGGTCATGGATGTCATTATAGTTGGAAAAACCTTTCTTGCCATCGGCTCCTTACCTGGTTAGACTGGTAAGATAAGGAAAAAAAGATTTGAGAAGACAATACCCCCTTTCCTATGCCTCGTTATCACGTTTTCTCACCGCCGTCATTCTTCCTCTGGCGGCGGTGCTTCTGATAATCATGAACATCATCTTCTTTTCCTTCCAGGCCAGTATCCGGGAGAGCTATCTGGAAGACAGGAAGCTTCTGCTCAAGGAAACCACCCTGCTGATGCAGACCTGGGTGGAGGAAGCCTTCCCCGTCTTTCTGGAAGGTGGAATGGACCGGCCAGCGGCGGAAGCCCTAATGGTGGAAATTGTCGGGGCCTATCGGTTCGGTGAAGCGGGCACCGACTATTTCTGGATCCTTATCCCCGGGGAAGGAGATGAGATCATCCTCCCCGATCACCCCAACCGGAAGGACCTCATTCAGGTGGATATCGCGCAGGAAAAAGGGTTCAACGACTTTTTCTATATTCAGGAAATGGTCAGACTGGCCCGGGCCGGGGGAGGATTTCTCTGGTATCTCTGGAACTCCCGGGAGGACCCGGAGGTTCCGGAGAAGAAACTGGCCTATCTGTCGGAAATCCCCGTTCTGGGGTGGGTCATCGGTGCGGGGGTGTATACCGATGATATCGAAACCAGGCTGGGGGAAATCCGGGAAAGGTTCGTAAGCTCTTCACTTTTTGGATTCCTGGTGGTAGTGATTCTTGTGGTTGTTCTTGGCTGGAACAGCAGCCGGGTCTACCGGGCCAACGAGAGGCTGGAGGAAGAGTTCCGGATAAGTGAAGCCCGGTTTCGAAACATTTTTGACAATACCCGGGAGTATCTGGGCCTGCTCTCTTCCCGGGGAGAAATCCTGGCCTTGAACAAAACGGCCCTGGAAGCGGTCTCCCTCTCATCCAACAACGAAATTGAAGGAACCCCGGTCTGGGAGGCTCCCTGGTGGAGAGAGGAAGATAAGGCCGAATTACAAACTCGGGTGGCCCAGGCCTCGGCAGGAGAAAAGGAGCGGTTTGAGCTGGTGGTGGATCTAACCGCGGGGGCCCGGGTCATTGATTTCTCGCTGCAGCCCTTCGTGTCGCCGGAGCGGCAGGCGGTACAGCTGATCATGGAAGGCCGGGATGTGACGGATCGGAAAGAAGCGCTGGAACACCTTCACCGCACCAACGAAGAACTTCGCGAATCCCGGGAAGAATACCGGTTTAGCGGCCATGCTGGAAAAGAGGGTGGCCCTGAGAACCGCCGACCTGAATCAGCGGAATATAGAACTGGGTAAAGCCCTGAAGGCGGCGGATGCCGCGGCGGAAGCGAAAACGGAGTTCCTGGCGAACATGAGCCACGAACTACGGACTCCCCTGAACGGGGTGATCACCGCCGCCGCCCTGGCGCAGGATCAGAACCGGGATGAATCGCTTAATAAATTCTTAAAGATAATCGAGGATTCGGGAAGCACCCTCATGGGGGTGATCAACGATGTGCTTGATTTTTCCAAAATCGAGGCGGGACGGCTGGAACTTGAAAAGGAGACCATCATGTTCACCGAACTGGTGGAGCTGGTGACGGCCCCTTTCCGGGGGATGGTGATGGATAAAGACCTTCGGTTCCGGGTCGATCTGGACCCCCGGCTCCCGGCGGGTTTTCGGGGGGATTCTCTGCGGCTTCGGCAGGTCCTGCTGAACCTGGTGGGAAACGCGGTGAAATGTACCGGTCCCGGGGGGGCGGTGGATCTGGGAATACGGTTGAACCCCGGTGATGCCGGAACGGGGGATAAACTGCGGTTTGAGGTGAAGGATACGGGCATCGGCATCCCCCCGGAACAGCAGGAGAGGCTCTTTGTCCCCTTCAGCCAAGCCGATGGCTCTATCACCCGAAGGTACGGAGGCACCGGCTTGGGGCTGACCATCTCTGCCAAACTGGTGAAACAGATGGGGGGGGAGATCGGTGTGGAGAGCCGCCAAGGGGAGGGGGCCCTCTTCTTTTTTGACCTGGATCTTTACCCCGCCGGGGATGTATCGGTCCAGGATCCCAAACCTCACTTTCAGGCGGGGGCCCATGGCAGTTTGACGGGGCTCCGGGTTTTAGTGGCGGAGGATAACCAGACCAACCGGGAGCTGATTAAGGTGATCCTTGACCAGGAAGGCATCCAGGGGGTGTATGTGGAAAACGGACTGGAAGCCCTGAAAGCCCTGGAACGGGAGCGCTACGATCTGGTCTTGATGGATATTCAGATGCCCGTGATGGATGGGTATTCGGCGGTGCAGAGGATCCGGAGCCGGCCGGAGGGGCGCTCCCTGCCGGTGATAGCCATGACCGCCTTCGCCACCCAGGAAGACCGGGAGCGGTGTCTTCAGGCAGGGATGGACGAACATGTGGCCAAGCCCATCGACCGGGAGGACCTGTTCGACAAAGTGACACGCCTGGTATCTGCCGTTACCCCCGGGGCAGAAAATCCCGGGGAAGATGACCCGGGGGAACAAAGCAGTTCAACCCGCCGGCGGGATCCGGTGGAGGCGGATGAATCCCGGGAAGGGGGAGACGAAGAACTGATGATCGACAGGGAAGCCGCCCGGACACGGTTGGGAGGCCTTCCTGAAACGGTCATGGATGAACTCTACCGAATGTTTCTAGAGGAAGGAGAACAGATAATGGCCTGGCTTGAGATCCATCGGGAAGATGAGGAAGGGACCGAAAAGCTTGAAAAAATCCACAACCTGAAAGGAATGGCCGCCAACATCGGCGTCAACGCGGTTTTTCAGCGGGCCCGTCTCCTGGAAGCCGCCTGGAAGGAAGGGCGTCCCGGGGGGGAAGACTACGCCGAGCTGGTCCGCCTCTGGGTGGCCACCGGAGAATTCCTGCGTCCAAGAATTATTTGACAACCGTAATTATATTACTTACAGTGGTATTGTGTAAAAAAAGGATGGGTTTATGAACATTGAAACAAAATTGGATCCCCGGGTGCGGCGGACCCGGCAGTGGCTTCAGCAAGCTCTCATTGCTCTCATGAAGGAGAAAACCTTCGATAAAATCCAGATCAAAGAGATAACCAGCCGGGCATCCCTCTCTCGGCCCACCTTCTACATGCACTACGATTCAAAGCTCGATCTGCTGAGCGACTATTTCGATACGGTTTTTTACGGGTATTTTGAAGATCTGAAGCAAATCGCCTCTGCGGGTACGGTGGAGAGCCGGATGGTTCCCGCCGCAGCCTTCCGGCATTGGCAGAATCAGCAGGAGATTGTGGATCTGCTGAAGCAGTCGGGGCTGGAATTCCTTCTCATGCGCCGGGTCCGGGAGCACGTGGTCTGGCTGATCAACTTCATGGCGGATGAAAGGCTGATTCAGGTGCCCTCGGGGGGAATCTCCCAGTACACCTTCGATTTTGTGGCGGGCGGGGTCTTTCTTGTCCTTCTTCGCTGGATCGAAGAGGGCTGTCAGTCCTCTCCGGAAACCATGGCCGACATGGTTTTAGATTATCTGAGCGGCCTTAAGGGGCTGCAGGAAGGGGCGGATACGCATGAATAAACGAATACGCTGGGGGGTGCTCAGCACCGCCCAGATCGGCATAAAGACGGTGATTCCCGCCATGAAGCGGGCCTCCAACCTAGAGTTATACGCCCTGGCCGGACGGGATGAAAAAAAGACCCGGGAAGCGGCGGATAAGCTGGATATTCCGGTTTCCTTCGGTTCCTACGAAGCACTGCTTCAGGATCCCCTGGTGGAGGCGGTATACATCCCCCTGCCCAACCATCTTCACGTGCCCTGGATCCTCAAGTCTCTGGAAGCGGGAAAGGCGGTGCTTTGTGAAAAGCCCCTGGCCTTAACGGCGGCGGAGGTTCAAACCCTTAGGGCCGCCCGGGACCGTACCGGTCTTCCCGTGGGGGAAGCATTTATGGTAAAGCTCCATCCCCAATGGGTCCGGGCGGAAGAGATGGTGAAAAACGGAGACCTCGGTGAAATTCGGGCGATTCAGGGGGTCTTTAGCTATTTCAACGACAACCCCGGCAACATCCGGAACCGGAAAGACTACGGCGGCGGCGGCATCTACGACATCGGCTGTTACCCCATCATGACTTCCCGGATGGTTCTGGGTGAGGAGCCCCGCCGGGTTCTGGCCCTGACCGAATCAGATCCCCGGTTCGGGGTGGACCGGCTGGCCTCGGCGATCCTTGATTTTCCCTACTGTCAAGCGTCGTTCATCTCCGCCACCCAGATGGTTCCCTTCCAGAGAATCCGCCCGGCGGCTGGAAATAGAACTTCCCTTCAACCCCTTGCCGGACCGGGAAACCCGGATCCGTATCGATACGGGGGTGTCCGGCGGTACCGGGATGACCGAGGAAACCTTCGAACCGTGCAATCAATACACCCTGCAGGCCGAGGCATTCTCCCGGGCCGTGCTGGGGCAGGGCCCTGTACCGGTGCCCCTGGAAAACTCTCTGGCCATGGCCAGGATCTACGAAGCCCTGTTCCGCTCCGCCCAATCCGGCAGCTGGGCGGAGGTGGAAAAAGGATGACCGATCGTTTCAAGGCTCTCTGGGTTGAAGAGAAAGAGGGGAAGTACAGCCTCGGCGTGACCCTCCGGAATAGCCAAGATCTGCCTCCGGGAGAGGTAACCATCCGGGTCCGGTACTCCTGTCTCAACTACAAAGACGCCCTTTCCGCCTCGGGAAGCCCCGGGGTAACTCGTTCCTATCCCCATACGCCGGGAATCGACGCGGCGGGGGAGGTCCTTTCCTGTACCGATGATTCTTTCCGTCCCGGGGAGCAGGTGGTGGTGACCGGCTGGGACCTGGGGATGAATACCTCCGGCGGACTGTCCCAATTGATCCGGGTTCCTTCGTCCTGGGTTCTTCCCCTGCCCCGAGGACTGTCCGCCCGGACCGCCATGATCTACGGTACCGCCGGACTCACCGCCGCCCTGTCGGTGGATGTCCTGTCCTGGACCGTGGCCCCCACCGACGGGGATGTCCTGGTAACCGGTGCTTCCGGCGGGGTCGGTTCGGTGGCGGTGGCTCTCCTTGCCAAGCTTGGTTATGCCGTTACGGCGGTGACGGGAAAACCGGAGGCCCGGGATTTTCTGAAAACCCTGGGGGCCCGGGACTTTCTGTCCCGTCAAGAAGCGGAGGAAGGCTCTGACCGGCCCATCCTGAAGGGCCGCTGGGCGGGAGCGGTGGATTCGGTGGGAGGGAACATCCTCTCGGCGGCGGTGAAGGCGTGTCTGCCCGGAGGAGTGGTTACCTGCTGCGGCAACGCCGCTTCGGGGGATCTGGATCTGACGGTGTTTCCCTTCATCCTCCGGGGAGTCTCCCTGCGGGGTATCGATTCTCAGCACTGTCCCCAGACTTTGAGAACCCGGATGTGGGAACTTCTTTCCGGTGCCTGGCGGCTTCCCGAGATGGAGGATCAGGTGCGGGAGATCTCCCTGGAAGAAGCAGGGCCGGTTTTGGCAGGGATGATCCGGGGGGAGGCCCTGGGCCGGACCCTGGTCAAGATTGATTGAGATACCTCTCCTGCGGGACTACTAATATTCGTAATAATTATATATATTCTCATTATGAATTGTGTTAACTGTACCAGCAAAGCCTGCAAAACCGATGCCCGGGACTGCCGGGGCACCCGGGATGAAATTGCCTACGCCTATATCGATCCGGAAAAGCAGCAGATCTATAAAAACGCCGACAACCTGGTCTCCCGGGGACGGGCGGGAACCCTCTCCCGGCTGGAAGAGGTGGCGGAATTCGCCCTAGCCCAGGGTTATAAAATGGTGGGGCTGGCCTACTGCTACGGTATGGAAAACCTGGCCATGGATGTGGCGGCCTACCTCAAGGAACGGGGGCTCAAGGTGGGGTCCTACCGCTGCACCCTCAACGGCATCACCGAAAAAGAGATCCATCCCGAACTGGGGGACGGCATCGGGTGCAACCCCCTGGGTCAGGCGGAGGCCCTCAACGCCGACCCGGTGGACTTCGTCATCGAAATGGGCCTCTGTCTGGGTCACGACGTGATCTTCCATCAAGCCCTGAAAAAACCCTTCACCGTCCTGATTGTGAAAGACCGGGTGTACAACCATAATCCTGCCCGGGCCCTGCCTTCTTATAAGGAATAGAAAACGGCGAAACTCGAATTTCTGCGCCCGGGCTTCCGGGAGCGACAAATCCCGCCGTTTGTGGTACCTTAAACCATGGAATCGAGTGGCAGTCTGAATACGGGAACCCTGGCCAAAGTAGAAGAAAAGCTCAACGCCCTGACCCACGGCGTCGGCGCGGGGCTCTCCATCGCCGGCCTGGCGGTTTTAATGGTTCTGGGCGTCCGGACCCGGGATCCCTGGATCATCACCAGCTTCGCCCTCTACGGCTCCTTTCAGATCCTTCTCTACCTTTCTTCCACCTTAACCCACATCTTTTACGACATGCCCCGGCCCTCGGCGGTGATGCGGGTCCTGGACCAGGCGGCGATCTACCTTCTTATCGCCGGTACCTACACCCCCGTGGCCCTGGTGGTCATGCGGGGTCACGGCGGGTGGATCATGTTCGGCGTGGAATGGGCCTTGGCCCTGGCGGGAATCATCCTGAAGACGGTGATTATCCGGGGAAAGCATATCGCCACGGACCTGCTCTACCTGCCCATGGGATGGATGCTGCTATTTTTCATCAAGCCCCTGCTGGCCCTGGCCCCTCCGGGGCTGATGGTCTGGTTTTACATCGGCGGCGGCTGCTACAGCATCGGTATTATCTTTTACATCATAAAAAAGATCCCCCTGGGGCACGTGGTGTGGCACCTGTTCGTGCTGGCCGGGGGGATCTCGTTCTTTCTGGGATTTGTCCTGCACCTGGTTTAGCCGGGGCGGAAAGCCCCGTTTTAGCGAAAGCAGCACATCGGTAAAACACAGATTCTCGAGGATGTGCCCCTGCGCTCCGGGCGGGATCAGCCCTGATTTGTCAGGCTGGCGGGATAGCCCGCCTCGTCCATCACCTTCATCAGCTCTTCGGCCTCCTTGCCCGTGACGGCGGTGACGGTTTTGGCTTCCAGATTTACGGTAACCTCCTCCACCCCAAGTTCGGCCAGAGTTTTTTCGATGCGCATCTTGCAGTGTCCGCAGGTCATATCGGGTACGTTAAATTTATATGTCATTTCTTTCTCCTTGGTTTCCGGTTCGTTCACCGGTTTATAGGCTTTTCCAATCCGCAGGGAATTGTAGATTACGTTGAGGGAGCTGAAGGTCATGGCCAGCTCCGCCAGAACCGGGTGCAGCAGTCCCGCCAGGGCCAGGGGAATGGCCACGGCGTTGTAGAGGAAGGCCCAGAACAGGTTCTGTTTGATGGTCCGGAAGGTCAGGGCGGAGATGTCGAAGGCTTCCAGAATACGGGAAATATCCCCGTTGTTCAGGATGATATCGCCGCTCTCCATGGAGAGGTCTGTACCGGTTCCCATGGCGAAACCCACCTCCGCCGCCTTGAGGGCCGCCGCATCGTTGATGCCGTCTCCCGCCATGGCTACGGTATGGCCCGCCCGCTGGTGGTCCTGGACGATGGTCAGTTTTCCGTCGGGCATGACCCCGGCGTGGATCTCCTCGATTCCCGCCCGCCGGGCCGCCGCTTCCGCCGCGCCCTTGCCGTCCCCGGTGACCATGACGGGACGGATCCCCCGCTTTTTCAGTTCCCGGATCAGGGCGGGGGCTTCTTTTTTCAGGGGGTCCTGGATGAAGAAACTTCCCCGGATCTCCCCCTGCCGGGTCACTTCCACGATGGTGTTTCCCTCCGCCGCCGCCCGGGAGTATTTTTCCGGGTCCGCAGGCCGGCCGATCTGCCAGAGAATACCGCCGATTTCGGCCCGGGCTCCCACTCCGGGGATCTCTTCAAATCCCGTCAGCTCTTCCCGGTCCAGCACCGCCGCCTTGCCTCCCGGGAGGGACTCGGCATAGTTCCGCACCGCCAGGGCCAGGGGGCTTGCCAGGGGCGCAAGGTAAGCATACCTACGTTGTCAAGTTTCATAATCGGGAT
>CAYYNJ010000058.1:1090-12444 GCA_964472775.1 uncultured Spirochaetaceae bacterium | reverse complement strand
CACCCCGTCGAAGGACATCTGAGAAACGGGAATGTCATCCCCTTTAAGGTGCATGCACTTCTCGATGGTGTTTTTTGCGAAATCATCCGCATCGTCGGCAATGAGTTTCTTGGGGACAAAGGATGTGGTGATGGAGGCGGGGACATCCACCTTCTCCAGGGCCGCAGAGGCGGCATCCACACACTTCCAGTTCATCTCCACCACCGCTTCACCCTTGAGGCTGTAGGCCTTCTTGATGGATTTCTTGATCAGCTCGATGGCTTCGGCTTCGGGAAGAATGCCGGAGATTTTAAAGAAGGCGGTCTGCATCACCGTGTTGATGCGGTTTCCCATTCCCACCGCTTCGGCAATCTTCAGGGCATCGATGTTGTAGAAGTTAATCTTCCGGTCGATGATGATCTGCTGATCCTCTTTGGTCAGGTGGTTGAATACCTCGGAGGTGGGAATTTCAGAGTTCAGGAGAAAGACTCCGCCCTCCTTCAGGGGACCCAGCATGTCGTACCGGCCCAGGTAGGCGGGGTTATGGCACGCCACAAAGTCGGCGCTGTCGATGAGCCAGGGCATGTTCACCGAACTCTTGCCGAACCGCAGGTGGCTGGTGGTGATACCGCCGGACTTCTTGGAGTCGTAGACGAAGTAGGCCTGGGCGTTCATGTCGGTGTTGCCACCGATGATCTTGATGCTGTTTTTATTGGCTCCCACGGTACCGTCGGATCCAAGGCCCCAGAACATGCAGGAAATCACGTCTTTGGGAGCAACGTCGATTTTTTCCTTCATGGGGATGGATTTGTTGGAGAGGTCGTCTTTGATTCCCACGGTGAAGCCGTGGAAACAGGGACCTTCCAGGTGGTCGTAAACCGCCTTGACGTGGGTGGGGGTAAATTCTTTGGAAGAAAGGCCGTACCGGCCGCCGATAACCTGAATATCCTTACCGGCCAGAACGGTAACCACGTCCTGGTAGAGGGGTTCACCCAGGGAGCCCGGCTCTTTGGTCCTGTCCAGAACGGCCACTTTTTTCACCGTCTTGGGCAGGGCGGCCACAAAGTCTTTCGCCGAGAAGGGGCGGTAGAGCCGGACCTTGAGGGCACCGACTTTCTGGCCCTTGTCGTTCAGGTATTTCACGGTCTGTTCGATGGCGTCGCAGGAGGAACCCATGGAGATGATGACGTTTTCCGCATCGGGGGCTCCGACGTAGTCAAAGAGGTGGTAGGCCCGGCCGGTTACGGCGGCTACCTTGTCCATGTATTCCTGGACGATGGCGGGTACTTCATCGTACATGGCGTTGGTGGATTCCCGGCCCTGGAAGTAAACATCCTGGGCCTGCTGGGCCACCTTGGCGAAGGGTTTGTCGGGGGTCATGGCCCGGCTGCGGAACCTCTCAATGTATTCGGGTTCGATCAGTTTCTTGATGGCGTCGTAGGGAATTTCCTCCACCTTCTGGATCTCGTGGGAGGTCCGGAAGCCGTCAAAAAAGGCCAAAAAGGGAACCTGACTCTTCAGGGTAGCCAGGTGGGCCACCAGAGCCATATCCATGGTCTCCTGAATCGAGGCAGCGGCGGTCATGGCGAAGCCGGTGTTCCGGGTGGACATGACATCCGAGTGATCTCCGAAAATGGAGAGGGACTGAGCCGCCAGAGACCGGGCGGAAACATGAAAAACCGTGGGAAGCATCTCCCCGGCGATTTTATGCATGTTGGGGATCATCAAAAGCAGCCCCTGGGAGGCGGTAAAGGTGGTGGTCATGGCACCGGCGCTCAGGGCCCCGTGGACCGCTCCGGCGGCTCCCGCCTCGGACTGCATTTCGACGACATCTACGGTCTTTCCAAACAGATTCTCTCGGCCTTCGGCGGCCCAGGAATCGGCATATTCGCCCATGTTGGACGACGGAGTGATGGGATAGATGGCCGCAACTTCACTAAAGGCGTAAGCCACATGTGCCGCGGCGGTATTGCCGTCGATAGTGACCTTCTTGAAATTACTCATACGGTTCTCCTGTCTATAAAAGTATTTGAGAAAAAACAAACCTGTTTTTCGAAAACTTGGGTCTTTTGTGGGTGGTAGAGTTTTTTGATTGCTCCATGGTCGGGGAAATTATAGAACAAATTGAAAATAAGATAAAGCCGTAGCGGTAAGAGAATATCTCCTGTAAAATCAACAATTTGTTTAAATTGCCGGTTTTTCCGGGGGCCCCGGGTCAGGCCGCAGGGTTAACGGTTTTTTTTCGGCCGGATGCGCCGGTACAGTCCCTATTTTTTCCTGTATTTATTCATTTTTCCCCAAAGCAGGGGGAGGAAACTTCCCGTCAGGGACGGAGGAAGGTAAAAAACCAAGGGGGTGATGTTTCTCTGGGGGGTGAAGGCGAAGATTAGGTTCAGCAGCGACAACAGCGCCCCGGCGGCCCCGATGCTCCAGATTATCTGTAGACCCAGCAGGGCCCGGGTCCGCTTCCTGACAGAGCCCGCCAGGGCGGCTAATCCCAGGGGAATGAGAAGCAGCATCAGGGGATTGATGAAGAGGAGATTCATGTTCCCATAGGTTACATCGTGGTCGGTGAAGAAGCTCATGAAAAACAGCAGGGTTCCCGGGATGCCCAGAACCAGCCCCAGCACCAAATTCTCCCCTCCGATCATGAGCCGGCCCGCCTTTTTTCGGGACAGTTTCAGCCCCGCCCCCATGAGAAGGGCCGTCAGGAGCCCTCCCGCCAGGGTCCAGGGCCAGAGAGGCCTCGGTTCCTCAGGAACGGCGGGGCGTTCCGGGGCGGCACGGTAGAGCCTTATCCGGGAAACCAGCCGGCGTTCCCGGCCTGTCTCATCGCGGTACCGAAAACCATCCAGGGCGGTGAGAAACTCCGAGGGCAGAAACAGTTCATCCCACACCGTGATGGGGGTGTCGATGACCGGTCCCATGGCGAAGGGGAGGATGATGCCGAAGAGGGGTGCTTCGCTGAGGTGCCGCAGGGTGTGGCCTCTCAGGCTCATTCGAGCCGGCTGGTCCGCATAGGCCCGAAGCTGCCCTCCCGTGGCGTCATCCAGAATATCCCGGATCTTGGTGGCGCAGTTATTGTAGTAGTGGTGATAAAGATAGTTTCGGTTTTCTTTCCTGACGTTGTTTTCCAGGAAGTTTTTAATCTCCAGTCTGGTCCGGGGACTCAGGTTCAGATCTACCAGGTGAATCTGCCGTCCCGCCGCCGCCGCCCGGGCGAGATTCCATTCCACCGGAGAAACCCCCACGCTGTAAATCAGCCGGCCCATGGCGAAGTTCCGGTAGAAGTTCTCGGTTTCAAAGGAGAAGAGTCCGTAGTCGTAGAACCGGCTTTCCCCGGACGCTCATGCCGATGTGACCCCATTTCAGGTAGAGATCGTCGCCGGGGCCGATAACCGCCAATTGGATGGTTAAAGAACTTCCTGGTTCCCCTCCGGACGTTTCGGCGGCGAGGGGGATGCCGAAGAGGGTGGTTAAAAGCAGAATCAGGGCTATTTTTTTCATTTAACAATTCCTTCGATAGGGGGTAAAGAGGGGCCGCAGCCCTTGGGGGATGAGAAAGGCCGCCAGCACGTCCGGCTCCCGGGCCCCCGGGTAATCGGGGAGGGTTTCCTCCGTGGCGGTGCGGATTATTTCGGCGGTACGGCGCCGGAATGAATCCAATCCCCATTGTGCCCTGATGGCATCCAGATCATCAGAGCCGCCGGAGACGCGGCATTTTTTAAGAATATTCTCCGCTTCCAGGATAAAATCCTGGTTTCTTACCTCAATTTCTTCCAGGTATCCCGCGTCTTTGGCGGCCCGGCGGAGCAGCGCCGCCTGATCTTCCGGGGACAAGGCGGAAAAGTCAAATCCTTGCGCTGAACCGAAGGGATTATCCGGGGCTTTCAGGGGGTTCCATTCACCCAGGAGTTCATCCAGAACCTGCTTCTGCCGGTCCCAGTGGCGGTTCCACCGTCGGGTCCACTCTTTTTCCGGGGGGACCCAGAGGCGGTCGTAGAGGCCTATCCTGTTTTGAGGAAGGTGGGGTAGAAGTTCTTCAAGGATATCCAGCCTTCGGCTGAAGAGGGGCTTTCCCCATCGAAAAGCATCGATGAAAAAATACCCGAAACCTTCCTGGAGGGAGGCGGAAAATACCAGATCCCCCGCCTGGGTGAACTCTTCAAAGCCCGGAGAGTCGGCGTCCCGCCAGGTGCCGGTTCCCCAAAGCCCCGGGATGGTTCCCTCCCTATACAGCTCTTCGGTGAGGCTGCTGTACCCCTTCTCCTGTTCCGAGTGGCCCGGCAGGGTGGTGAGAAGATTGATCCCGCCGGGAAAGAGCCGGGCTCCCAGGGCCGCCTCGAGAACATTTTTTCTCCGGATGGTCCGTACCGGGTAGATGCCCCAGGGGCGGCCGGGAAGGTATCCGGGAAACTCACGGGCAAACCGCTTCTCGAAGAGGGGCCGAATTGTTTCCGGTTCCAAAGCCTGGGGCGGCCTCTGGGGATCCACCGGGTTGGGCAGGTGAATCACCCGTTCTTCCGGCAGTCCCGCAGAGGTGAGGATCTGCCGGTCCCTCTCGTTGATGGTGAGGTAGAAAACACCCGGGCCACCGGGGTAGATATCTTGGGAAATCCGTTTCTTCAGGTTCCGCCAGTTGGTGAGCCGGCCGTTTTCGGGAAAATCGTGGATCTGAAGAAAGAGAATCTGTTCCGGTTTAGAGCGGGCGGTATGGAGCAGGGCTCCGGTGAACCGGGGGTTTTTGCCGATGTGATGGTTGTGAACCCACCAGATGTGCCGGGGAAACAGCTCAGACAGCTTCGCCGCCAGAGCCAGGGAGGCTTCTTCATCGCCGGCGGGATCCTCTCCTCCCGGGGCATAGCCGATTTCAGGCAGGTTCCGGTGGAGGAGCCTTATTCCCAACCGGCGGGCCCGGGGCTGCATCTCCTCGAGGGCGTCCCTGAACGGTTTCTCCCTGGTTTCTTCTCCCCCCGAGACGACGGTAATTTCCTCAATTTCCCGGATGCCTCCCTCCTCCAGGAGGCTCTTTAGACCCAAGAGGATGACACTGGTGACCCCGCCGGGGTTGAGATGATAATGAAAAACCGCAAGCTTCTGCTTCTTCATGGTTTGGAAGATCCTTTTTTCTTATAGTACCGGTAAAAACGGTCTTTGGGTATGCCGCTGCGTTCCACCGCCCGGGCGATGCTCCCCCCCGAGAAGGTGACTACGGTTTCTATTATGTGGTTTTCCATGTCTTTGAGGGAACCATTCCCCTGCAGGAGCCGGCGGGCCATGATTTGTACCGCCTGCTGATACTCGGGACCGCCGGGGAGGGGTGCCCCTAAAAACAAAAAATCAAAGGATTCTTCGGGGATCCCATCCTCCTCGGGATCGGTTAGAACCACCGCCCTCTTGATTACCCCCTCCAGTTCCGCCACATTACCGGGCCATCGGTACTGGATTAGTTTTTTCGTGCTGCTCCGGTGAAGCTTCGGCGGTATCCTCCCCAGTTCCAGGGCGGTTTTCTCGACAAAGTAGCTCAGTAATCGGCCAAAATCCCTTTGGCGTTCCCTGAGAGCGGGGATGTTTACGGTTTCCGGGTTCCACGCCTCCAGGAAGCGGCGGGACAGAATTCCTTGGTCCAGGAGCCGTTCCAAGGGGTACCGGGACGAGGCAATCAGGGTATAGACCGGGTCTTCCGGGAGGGCCCGGTTTTTATCAGGGGAGGTTTTCCCTAGCTTTGCCAAGAGCAGCTCCTCCAGTCCCGGGGGGCAGCGGTCTATATCCTCGATGTAGACGATTCCTCCCCGGGGCATCCCCTCCCACAACCGGACCAATCCGGTTTCACCCCGGGAGAAGCCGTACCTTTCTTCTTCGGTAAGGGCGGCGCAGGAGAGGATGTTGAAACCTCCGCGGCGGGGGCTGTATTTACGGTACACCTGAGCCAGGGTCTCTTTTCCGGACCCCGGTTCTCCCCTCAGATAGAGTCCCCGGGAAGCTTCGGCGGCGCTTTTAATCAGGCGGAACGGTTCGGCCAGATCGCCCCGGATCCCGACAAGCCGGATCCTTCCGCCGGTCCGGCTGTACTGGTCTTCCCTGAGAGGCGTTAAGAACTCCCAGTGCCGGGACAACCCGGAAAAGGCTTCTTGGACGGCGGTGCGAATCTGCCAACTCGAAAACGGTTTTTCCAGGATCCCCTGGACAAGCCCTTTTCTGAGAAGCTCTTCTTTCCGGACCTCCGGGATTCCCGGAGACAGGAGAAGGACCGCATCGTGGTTGTGGCGGTTTTTGACTTCGTCAAGGAAATCGGTCAGGGTTCTCTCGTCCAGGGGGGCCTGGTATATCACCAAGGGATAGTACTGGCAGTCCAGGACCTCCAGGACTTCCTGGGGGGAGGAAAAAAAATCACTCCGGGAAAACGACAATCCCTCTTCCATGATCCGTCTAAGATCATCGTCGTCCGTAAGTACCAGCAGTCTACTCATGAATTCCGCCTTGATGATGGTGCCGGAGCCCCTTGGTGACCCGGGAGAGGGGGGCTTCCCCCCTGTATCAGCTAGGATTATAACAAATAACCGTTAAAATTGACCAGTGACCATGAAGGGAAAACCTTTGTTAGTGTCCACAACCGTGGATAAAAAATCATAGTAAATCTTTTACAGGTAGATAATAATTGGCATTAAAACGGTTATTCGCCGAAATGGAGGGTGCAACTACCGGGGGAGAATAGAATTAGACGGATTTTTTATCCACGGTGCGAAACACAAGATTTGGTTTTCCTTCGGGGGAATGAAAATTTTTTGTTGACAGTTCCGGAATTCACCAGCAATAATGATACCACTTAAAGAAAAGAGATTTTTCTTGGCTGACCCTTGGGTTTTTTCCCGGGGGGGAACAGGCAAAGAAAGAGGAGGTGTTTTCGGCTGCGGTTTACGGTCGAAGACGGGAGCTGCCGGGAATAGGTTTCGGCAGCTTTTTTTTATCTCCCGGTTGAGTTTGCCCCGCTACCGGTTATACTGATGGCATGAAAAGTGTCATAACCGAAATTCTTTGTGATTTATACGGAGAGGCCGCCGGAACCGCTGCGGCTCAAGATCTGGATGCGGTGCTCCGAGACCGTATCAAAACCATGACGCCCCCCGATTTCCGCGGCGAAGGATCTCTTCCCCTGGATGAGAAGGATGCCTTTCTCATCACCTACGGGGACCAGATGCAGAGCCCCGGTAAACCGCCCTTGAAGGTCTTGGATGAATTCGCCGGCGCCTATCTCCACGGCTGCTTTGCGGGTATCCATGTCCTGCCTTTTTTCCCCTATACATCCGACGACGGTTTTTCCATTTCCGATTACCGGGCCATCTATCCCGGCTGGGGAGACTGGGAGGATATGAGACGCCTGGGCCGGGGCCGGAAGCTCATGAGCGATTTGGTGTTGAATCACTGCTCCGCCTCCCATGACTGGTTTAAGCGTTTTTTGGCGGGGGAAGAACCGTATACGCGGTATTTTATCACCGAATCACCCGACACCGACCTTTCCGGTGTGGCCCGTCCCCGGGCCTTGCCCTTGCTGACTCCCTTTGAAACCGACCGGGGAACTCAGCACGTCTGGACAACCTTCAGTGCCGATCAGGTGGACCTAAATTTCGGCAACCCCCAGGTTTTGATCGAGCTCATCGATGTGTTTCTCTTTCACGTCAAGCAGGGAATTCAGGTTATCCGTCTGGATGCCATCGCTTATCTCTGGAAGGAAGTGGGGCACTCTTCCATCCATCATCCTAAAACCCATCTGGTGGTCAAACTGTTCCGCAAGATCATCGACGAATTCCTGCCCTGGGTGGTACTTCTCACCGAAACCAACGTACCCCATCAGGACAACATCTCTTACTTCGGCAATGGAGACGATGAAGCCCATATGGTTTATCAGTTTGCCCTGCCTCCTCTGACCTTAGATGCCTTCCTTCGGGAGGACCCGGGGTACTTAAAGGCGTGGGCCTCCCGGCTGCCCCAGCCGGATGGACGAACCACCTACTTTAACTTCCTCGCCTCCCACGACGGGGTCGGTTTGCTTCCTTCCCACGGGATCCTGTCGGACCAAGAGCGGGATAATCTTATCGATAGTGTTAAGGCCCGGGGCGGCTTGATCAGCTATAAGGCCACGGCGGACGGGAAAATCCCCTACGAGATGAACGTCAACTACCTCAGCGCCGTGGCGGAGGATTCCCTGCCGGTGGATCTACGGGCTAAGAAGTTCCTGGCCAGCCAGGGGGTTATCCTTTCTCTTCCCGGGGTCCCCGGGGTCTATGTTCACAGCTTTCTCGGTTCGGAAAACTGGCCCGAGGGGGTCGATGAAACGGGGATGAACCGGACCATCAACCGCCGTAAGTTCGACTACCGTCGATTGACCGAAGAGCTTCAGGAGGAGGGGTCCCTGCGAAACCGGGTGGTGAAGGGATACACCAGGATGCTCGAGGTGAGGCGCCGTGAGAAGGCGTTTCACCCTGCCGGCGGGATGGAGATCTTAGACGGTCATCCCCAGGTGTTGGCCCTGGTGCGGACTCCTCCGGGGATTCAGGGGCGGAAGCTGCTCTGCCTGATAAATTTCTCCGGCAAGTCCGTGGAATTTCCCTTACCCTCCCCCTGGGCTGAGGGTGCGGGGGAGGATCTTCTGAGCGGACAGCCCTTGCCGGTTCAGAAATCCGGATCCCCTGCCATGGTGGGACTGGATCCTTTTGATGTCCGCTGGATCGCCCTAGGGAGCCGGTGAATCTTTGGATATTTTTTCTTATCTCAACCTGAAGGACCGCGATCTGGAAGCCCAGGCGCTCTTTGTCGCCGAGGGGCGGTTTCTGACCGAGAGGGCCTTGGCTTCTGCCTGGGAGCTGCTTTTTGTGGTCTGTCTGCCCTCCTTGGAAGAAGAGTTTCGGCAGAAGGCGGCAGAACGCCGTTCCGGCGGATCTGAGTGTCCGGTTTTTGCTGTTTCCCCTCAGGTGCTGCAGTCGGTGGCGGGTTATCCCTTTCATCGGGGAGTGCTGGCGGTGGGCCGGCGGCCCCGGGGAATGGGTGAAGAGGCACCGCCGGATTGGTTGATCCGGGGACGGAGGATCTTGCTGGCCTCATCATTGGCCGACCCCTTCAACGTGGGGGGGGTGATCCGCTCAGCCGCCGCCTTCGGCTGGGACGGGGTGGTGCTTTTGGATCAATGCGCCGATCCCCTCTCCCGGGGGGCTTTGAGGGCTTCCATGGGGGCTGGTCTATCCCTTCCTCTCTGGATGCCTTCGGGACTGGCGGCGGTACCGCCGCTCAAGGCGGCGGGATATACCCTGGTTGGTACGGTGGTTCCTCCCTTGAAGGGGATCTCCCTCTCCCGGTATGTTCCGCCGGGGAAAATGGCCCTCATGGTGGGAAACGAGGGGACCGGCCTCGCAGGGGAGCGTCGGGGTGAGTGTGAAACCCTCCTGACCATTCCCATGCCCGGCGGGGTCGACAGCCTCAACGTGGGGGTGGCGGCGGGAATTTTCCTCTATGCCCTTGGGCAGAATCCGGCTCAGCAATCCCCGGCGGGTTTGCCGTAAATCAGAGTGAGCAGATGCATCAGCTTTTCATCGAGCACGGTGTAGGAGTAGTGTTTTAGGCCCAAGGCGTAATTCGTCTCGGTCATGTCTTGAATGGTTTCCGGTGAGTCTAACACCTTCTGGGCAAATTTGATGGTGTTGGCACTGATGAAATCATCCATCTCGATAACCTTGAAACCTTTGGGTTTTATATCCGTGCTGTAGATGGAATAGTTGTTTACCATAATAGGTTTTCGGAAATAGATGGCCTCCAGGAAGGCGTTGCCGAATCCTTCCACCAGGGAAGGGTAGGTGATCAGGTCGGCGTGGGGATAGATATCTTCCAGGGTGTAGACCTTCCTGCCGTGTTCGTCGATCCGGCGTTCTTCGTCGATCCGGTGGCTCACAAACAAGGCTCTGATTTTCATCACCTCTGCGAATTCCATCACCCGCTGTTCGTATTCGAATCCCTCATCCCCCGAGGCGTGGCTGATCACCAGCGCCGCTTTCCGTCCTATCCTGGCGACCAGTTCGATGGCGTGCTCAATACCTTTTCTCTGCACCACCCGGGTGGGTTGAAGAATCAGTAGTTCGTCGCCGGCTATTCCCAGTTCCTGCCGGACATCCTTGTTGTAATCATCGATACTTTGGGGAGGCTGCTCAAACTCCATGACGTTGGGGACCAGGATGGAAGAGATCCCCGTCCGCAATGCCAGCTGGTTCTGGGCGGAACTATTAATAACCACATGGTGAACCGAGGGAAGGTGGGGGGGGTAGGCGCAGTTGAGATAATCCCAGACACAATTCCGCAGGAAACGCTTGCGTTCCCAGAAAAAATCATGGTGGTGGGCGATGGTGGGGATGCCCGTTTCGGCGATCACTTCGGTTAAGGCCAGGGCCAGGGATATATTCAGGGGGATGGTAAGGGTGTTCTGAGGGATGATGACATCGATGTTAAAGGTCTCAATAAACTGATAGATGTGCTTTTTTAGAATTTTCCGGTAGTGGTGAATGCCCCTGGTGGTTTCCGGGGACCGGAGCTGTTTATGGAAGCTGTTAAAGTAGAGCTCCCTGATTCCTTCATGGGTAAAGTGGGCTTCCGGGGCTATGTAGGATCGATCTTCCGGCGTGTCCAGTTCTCCCGCCATGTAGTAACAGGTGCCTCCCCGTTTTTCGAAAACCGAAGCCCACTTCTTTGTTTCCAGCGAGACACCGTCGGTGCCGGAGATCCTGAAGGAGATAAACCCGATGTTTTTTTTCATGTTGCCCCCTGATGGTCGGTGAATATCTCTTATTATAAAAGGCTTTTTCCCGCCTGTCGAATTTGGACCGCCGACCCCGCCGGGTTTAGGACTTTTTGCGTGTCAAACCGTTACCGGTAGGTCAGGACAATTTCCACCCGCCGGTTAATCTCCTGGTTTGCCGGGTCTCTGGTCAGCGGTTCGGTGGCTCCCAGGCCTTCGATAACCGTTTCCGGTAGGATCATAGCCCCCCGGTCCTTTAGGTATCGGGCCACCGCTTCCGCCCGCTCCACAGAAAGCTTCTGTCTTCCCGCTTCGGTCCCCCAGGGGGCGCAGTGGCCCCGTACCTGCAGCAGGGTTAAGGTTTTTTCTTCCTCCCGGAGGGGAAGGCGGTCTAAGAGTTCCTTGGCCCTGTCGGTCAGCTTCGGACTGTCGGGAAGAAATAAAACCCCCTGACGTTCCGGGGCCGCCGGGGTGGTGGCGCTTTTATCCTCCGCAGGGGCCGCATCTCCCGAGGCTTCTGCGGCTTCGGGGCGGTCGGATTCCGCCGCACCGCCCGGGCCGTCCCGGTCTTCAAGATTGCCCGGCGACGTGCGGATGA
>CAYYNJ010000058.1:0-1080 GCA_964472775.1 uncultured Spirochaetaceae bacterium | reverse complement strand
CCCGGGCTACGGGTTGGCCGGGCCTGTCGGCCGGGACTGCTTCCCGGGGGGGGGAGGGTTCCGGAGGGGCCGGCGGCTCTGGGGCGGATGGGCCGGCAACAGGGGGTTGAGGAACCGCCACGGTCTGTGCGGCCGATGTTGCGGGAGGGTTTTGGCTCGTGTAAAGCGGGAGAGCCAGGAAGAAAAGGGGTATCAGTCCTGCGGCGGTGAGAAATATTAGTTTTCGGGGCGGCGGGGTGGTTTGGCCGGTGTTTATGGCTGTTCCGGTCCAAAGAATCTCTAGAAGGAAGCGCCGCCTTTTTCGGCGGATTATCCGGAAAACCATCTCTCCGGAAGCCTTTGGGTCTGGGATAATCAGTTCTTCCTTGAGAAGAACCGTGAAGGCCCCTTTCCGTTCCTCCATGAGAAGATGAAAATAGCCCCGGTGCTGCCCCGGATGGCGGAGGCGGAGCCGGATTTCTGCGGATCTATCCGATGAACTCAGAAGGAGGATGTTTTTGTCACCATCGGTACGAATAAAAAGATCACCGGTCATGGTTCTATGGTAAACTTATCTTTGGCTATTTCACAACCCGAAAAAACTAAAATAGCCGTTACTGTATTGACAAAAAGGGGGATAGTTGGTAATTTAGCCCCACGAATTACGCACCGATGGTTCTTCGAGCCATTGCTTTTCTTGCCTCTGTAGCTCAGTCGGTAGAGCACCTCCATGGTAAGGAGGGGGTCAGCGGTTCAAGTCCGCTCGGAGGCTCTTTTTTTTATCACATCAAGCGTCATTGGACGGATTCAGTAACGGGTACCGTAAGTTTGTACCCGGTTGGAGTAGGGATATGGCAAGCAAGAAAAAAGGATCTGTTGAAAAGATCGCTCTTAAGTGTTCCGAATGTAACAGGCGGAACTACACCACCAGCAAGAACCGGAAGAACATACAGGGCAAGCTTGAGTTTATGAAGTACTGTAAGTTTGACCAAAAGCACACTCTTCACAAAGAGTCAAAGATTAAATAACGGCGGATGGGTCCTTTAAGGGCCCGTTCGTTGATTATATAGGCCAGTAGCTCCAACGGCTAGAGCGCCGGTC
>CAYYNJ010000057.1:10734-12531 GCA_964472775.1 uncultured Spirochaetaceae bacterium | reverse complement strand
ATGATCCTCAACCCTGCGGCGGATGCCGCAGTTTAGCAGGAGGAAAACACATGGCACAGAGGGACACCATCCCCCAGAGGTTCAAAAAAACGACCCAACGATATCCCCAGTACCACATCGTATCGAGCAAAGATCAAAACGGCGATTTTCAGCCCATCACATACGAAGATTTCTATACCATGGTGAAAACCCTGGGCACCGCATTCCTCGATAAGGGTTATACCCGGGGGCAGCACATCGGGATCATCGCCGACAACCGGAAAGAGTGGCTTCTCACCGACCTGGCGGCCCTCTCGGTAGGGCTGGTGGATGTGCCCCGGGGCTCCGATTCCACCGCCGACGAAATCGGATACATCCTGGCCCACGCCGAGTGCCCCCTCTCCTTCGCCGAAAACGCCGCCCAAGCCAAAAAGATTTTTTCTAAAATAGCCGATCTTCCCAACCTTAAGGAAGTGGTGCTTTTTGACCCCGCCACCGACGGCGACTTGAAAGTTCCCGAAGGCCTCACCCTTTCGACCCTGGAAGACCTGATGAAACAGGGAGAAAAGGCTTTGAAAAAAATTCCCGACCGCTTCGAGGAAGAACTGGAGAAAGGCGAGGGCGATGAGCTGGCCAGCCTGCTTTATACTTCGGGCACCACGGGAACCCCCAAGGGCGTCATGCTGACCCATCACAGTTTCGGCTTTCAGGTCGACCGCATCCAGGAACACATCCCCCTGATGCCGGGACAGGTCCTTCTGTCGGTCCTGCCGATTTGGCACTCCTTCGAGCGGGCGGTGACCTACATCTGTGTCGGTATCGGTCTGACCCTGGCATACAGCAAACCCGTAGGGGCGGTTCTGATTCCCGATATGGCCAAGGTGCGGCCCCACTGGCTCACCTCGGTACCCCGGATATGGGAGGGGGTCCGGGCGGCGATCTTCCGGAAGATGGAAAAATCGAGCAAGGCGGTACACCGGATTTTTACCCTTTCGGTACTGGTGGGGGAAACCCACTCCTACTTTCTCAACATGCTCACCGGCCGAATCCCCCACTTTCACAAACGCAACGTGGTTATGGATACGGCCCTGAGCATCCTTCCGGTAATCCTGCTTTATCCCTTCCGGGGACTGGCGAACCTCCTGGTATTCCGAAAGATCCGCCGAACTTTGGGGGGCCGTTTCATCGCCGGAATTTCCGGGGGCGGGGCCTTGCCGGATTACGTGGATCACTTCTTTCAGGCCGCGGGGATCCTTTTGCTGGAAGGCTACGGACTGACCGAAACCGCCCCGGTTTTGGCGGTACGGAAACAGAAACATCCCGTCACGGGAACCGTGGGCCCCCTGCTCAAGGATATCGAACACCGGGTGTTGAACACCGAAGGGGCGGTACTTCCCCCGGGTAAAAAGGGCGTTCTCTACGTCAAGAGCGAACAGATCATGCAGGGCTACTACAAACAGCCCGAAGAAACCGAAAAGGTGCTCACAGAGGGCTGGCTTAACACCGGCGATATTGCCGTGTTTACCACCACGGGAGAAATAAAAATTCTCGGCCGGGAAAAAGATACCATCGTCCTAATGGGGGGCGAAAATATCGAACCCGTCCCCATCGAAGATAAACTCTGCGAATCGCCCTACATCGACCAAGCCATGGTGGTGGGACAGGATAAGAAGTTCCTAGGCGCTTTGATCATCCCCAACATGGAACTGGTGGAGCAGTACGCCCAGGAGCAGAACATCACCTACGTCGACCGGGCGGCCCTGACGGAAAACCCTACGGTTCAGGAGCTGTTCCACGATGAGATCCAGAAAAAGATCT
>CAYYNJ010000057.1:1448-10724 GCA_964472775.1 uncultured Spirochaetaceae bacterium | reverse complement strand
ATCAAGAGTTGACCCCAATAATTCAGAAATTGACTTTAAAACTGAGGATGCATCATTTATTCTTTTAAGAGTAATGGATGCAGCGGCACTTCCTCAGGACAGAGAAGCCGAAAGAATTAGAGTAGAAACAGCACAAAGAATTAGTGGCGAAACTGAAAAAAATTGGGATGAAAAAGGAGCAATGGATTTAAGAACCAGGAATTTACTTGGCTTCGCAGGAGTACAATGCAGAATTATTGGAACGTTCTACTTTGAAAAAGATAAATCAAATTCTGAAGCCCCATTAAATTTAAAATTTGGAAGTGACATTTCAAATTATTATCCAAACGATAGGTAGGGATGAATATTTTTCAGGGCCCCCTGCTGCCCCCGGGTGAACCGCTTCGCCCGGGGGTTCTTGTGTCCGCCCGGTTCAGGAGCCGGCCTAACCGGTTTTTGGTCCTGGCCGAGACAGACCAGGGGGTGGTGAAGGCCCATTGCCCCAACCCGGGACGGCTCTGGGAGATTTTTACCCCCGGCAGGTCTCTCATCCTCCGGTACTCCGGCGATCCCGGCAGGGCCACCGCCTACTCCCTGGCGGCGGCGGAGTATAACGGAAAGGTTCTTCCCCTCCATGCCGCCGGGGCCAACGACATCACCGAAGAGCTGGTGCTCCCCGCCCTTTTTCCCGGTCTTCTCCGCTACCGCCGGGAGGCCTCCGTGGGTTCAAGCCGTTTCGATTTTGAACTCTTTCTGCCCCAGGACGGGGGTGAGAAGCGGATTCTGGCGGAGGTGAAGGCATGCACCCTCAGCGAGGAAGGGCTGGCCATGTTTCCCGATGCCCCCACCGAAAGAGGCCGCCGCCACATGGAGGAACTGGCGGAACTGACCCGAGCCGGAGAGGCCGAAGGCCACGTTATCTTCATCCTCCATCACGCAGACACCCGGGCCTTCATGCCCAACTTCCATACCGACCCCGGCTTCGCCAAGACCATGGATGACCTGAGGGGGATCCTGTCGTTTCATGCGGTTTCGGTTTCCACCGACCGGGGAGGAGAGGTAACCCTGGTTAATCCGGACCTGCCGATTCTCCCGCCCCCCCGGGAAACCCTGGACCGGGACCGGGGAGTCTATCTCATCATGCTGGAATTAACGGAAGCCAAGACCCTGGAGGTGGGGGCCCTGGGAAAACGATCCTTTCCCAAGGGCTGGTACGTCTACGCAGGGAGCGCCCGCCGGGGGCTGACCGCCCGGGTGGAACGCCACCTGAGAAAACGAAAAACCAAACGGTGGCACATCGATTATTTAACGTCAGAGGCGGCGGTCAGAAAGGGAATCCCCGTCTACACCGACGGCGATCTGGAGTGCCGCCTCGCCCGGGAGGTAGGCCGGACGGCGGAAAGCGAAATTCCCGGCTTCGGCAGCTCTGACTGCCGCTGCCCTTCTCACCTCTTCTACTTTCCCCGGTCTCCCCTGACTTCCCGGCCTTTTCTCGACACTCTGTTCAGGTTCCGTCACCGCCTCTGCTTCGACCCGCCCCTCTCAATTCACCACCTGAAAAACGAAGATCACCAGGAATAACCCCAACAGCCCCACCAGGGCCAGAAGGATGAAGGTATACACCAAGCCCGAAAGCGGTTTGCGGGCGGGTTTTTTAGGTTTATCCGGGCCTGATAAGCCCGCCCCGGGCCGCGGCGCCGGCCGGAGGGAGGAATCTTTCGGCACGGGGCCCCCCTTGGAGGGCTCGGCCAAAAATCCGCAGGCAGGACACCCTTTTCGAAAACTCTTCTCTTCCCCCTGATAACCGCAGGAGGGGCACCGGACACCCTTGAAGGTTCCCCCGCAGTGGGGACAAAATCCGGCCCCCGCCGGAACAGGGAGGCCGCAGCTGTCGCAGTAGAAGGTGGGTTCTTTCATTTCTTCATAATCCCCAGAACCGTGAGGTCATCAAACTGATGGTCTTCCCGGAGATGGCTGTAGTAGTTGTAGACCGCCAGTTCTTCGGTGGAGACGCCCCTCGGTTTCGCCAAAGGATGATGGAAGTAATTGTTATACTGATCAAAATGCTTTTTCAAGAACTCGTCGATCCTCTTGTCAATACGGATAATATCTTCCGGCCCCGAAGAGGGGTCGGGATAGAAGCGGAAAATTCGCTCCACCCCCAGCAGGGCGGTGATGGCATCTTCAATGTTGGCGGCGCTGGTGGAAAAGTTGAAGGTCAGCTTCTCGTCGGTGATGGGATTGTGATATTTGTAGAGGGTGTAACCACCCTTGCGGAAAACCGCATCGATGATGGTGTGAATCCGGGTATTCCCCAGTTCTTCGAAATCTTCCTTGGGAGGATGTTTACCGTTCTGTTCATCCCCGTGGAGCCATCCCCCTCGTTTCTCTTCCGGTACCTCCGGGGGAACCGGTTCCCCGCATTTCCTGATCTGAAAATCCGTATCCCGGAAGTGCCTCTGGGCCTCCTCCAGACCATCGGTGTAGAGAATCAGGGCATCCCCCCGCTGCAACACCTGGATGTCCCGGGAGTATCCCATCTGCATCTTTACCATCTCTGAAGAAAACGAACCCGCCGTGGGCCGGCCGGGGAGTTCCCGGGTGTACATGCCTTTTACATGGTCGAAGAGGTGCAGCAGGTTGTCGCCGGCATGACAGAGTTCGGTCCGGCCGGTTTTCACGTCGATGATGCCTGTGATGAAAGCGGCGAACCGGCCTGCTTCGGCGGCACCCACGGCATCCAGAAGATCGTTGGTCTGATCCACCAGAAGAGACACGTCGGGCAGGGCCAGCGGTTTCTGCCCCGAACCCAGACGCTGGTCGTTCCGGGCCTTCCAGGTCCGGAAAAAAGCAGTATAGAGGGTGGAGACCTGAACCATGAAGAGGGCCGCAGGAACGCCCTTTCCGGAGATATCACCCTTGATGAAGGCCAGGTGACGGTCATCGATCATGTGAAAGTCGAAGAGGTCTCCCGACACGCCCAGGGCGCCTTCGTAGTAGCCGAAGACGGCGATGTCGTCGTTCTCCAGCCGGGCGACGGTTCCCTTGTCGTTGGAGCCGGTGATCTTTTCTAAACTGATCCACCTCTTCTGGACATCTTTACCCATGGTGAGCATTTCGCTGGCCTTGGCGGCATCCACCAGGCGGGTGGTCATCTGGTTTACCGCGGTGGCCAGCTCCGAGAGTTCGTCCCGGGTTTTGGTATCGATGGTATGACCTTCCAGTTCCTTGGCGATATCGTCGGCATCCCGGATCACCTCGACCCCCCGAACCAGAATTCTGATGGGGCGGATGATGATGGTGGCCAGGGCCAAGGCCCCCAGGATCCCCAGGAACAGGGCGATCACCGCCACCACCCCGATGATGAGAAACAACTGCTGCTGATTGGCCTGAATATCCTGAAGGATCGATTCGGTGGAAACGCCCAGCCGTACGGTCCCCCGGTAATACCGGTCCTGCCCTTCCCTCCGGAAGAGGACCGGTTTGAAGAACACATACTCGGTATTCTCCCGGCTTAAGGATCCGGGATCGTAGGGGGGAACCGAAACGACCACATCGCCTATCTCCAACAGCCGGGCCGTCAAGGTCGTGTCCAAAAGCCGCAGCTGCTCCTGAATCTGGTTTATCGCTTCCTCGGTTTCGGGATTCTGAGTCCTGATATACTCCGCCACCAGGGGTTCTACCTGCTCATTGAGGAGAAGGATCTCCTGGGATATCTCATTGACCCGGGCGGCGGCTTCTTGATTGAGGCTTTCCGCCAGATCGTTCACCCGGGGGGTGATTTCATCTTCCAGGGGAACCGTCCCCGGGGTGAGCCGCCCCTGGCCCAGCAGGGCGGCATCATTGGTGGCCCAGACCCATTCGGTTCCCGTATCTTCCGGCGCCCCCGAAGCGGCCTCTCCGGTGACGGTGACAAAAAGGGCATCCTGTCCCATGGCGGACATCTGACCGGGAAGATTTCCCAGTTCCAGCAGGTTCCGGGTGGGAAGGTAGGCCCGCCCCCCCGATGCCAGGCTTTCCAGGAGTACCTCGGTCCTCTGTTGAAGGCCGTTGGCCAGAATTTCCTCCTGGGTGCGGTTGGTCAGATAGGCCAAGGGCAGCGAGACCATGGCCACCACAAGCAGGACCAGGATGGTCACCAGCAGGGCAAACTTAAAACGCAGTCCTGTTCTCATCTTTTTAATCTCCTCAAACCTGGCCTCCTGTTCTTCCCTGGTCCAGCCCTGCCCCGTAATCAGCGCCCGGGCCTGCCGCTCCAGGGTCCGGTTCTCCGCCACCACCGCCACCAGTCTCCGGGAAATCAGGAGGGCCATGCCCCCCAGGAGGACCGCCAGGGCCGCCGCCACCGCCAGGGTGAACGAAAAGGTAAACCGGCTGGACCGGGCCGCCACGAAGTCTTTCTCCCGGGACCTTTGAAAATCGCCGAACTTGACGGTTCCCAAGGCTGTCAGGGACAGGGGCTGGGGAGAGAAGTGAAGGCCCCGGGTGGGATGAACCACCCCGACCCAATAATCGGCGGTGGCCACATCCTCTAACAAAGGCCCGCGGATAAACCGGTCCGTTTCCACCTGGTACAGCCCCGTTTCGTCATCGATGATGATATCGTAGGGGGCTTGCCGGTCCCGGTCCAGAACGATCCTTTCAACGGTGCCCCCCACGGAAAAACCCCGGCCCGTCAGAGAGAGGGTATACGCCCCCAGGGCATCTTCGCTGCTCCTCACCTGGGTGATGAAGGTGACGGGAACATACTTATTCATCCGAAAATAGAGGCTCGCCGCCTCTCCCAGATTCCCCGCCACATCGTAGGGCCTCACCGTAAGGGCCCAAAGGCCGTTATCCCGGTTGTAAAACGGCGTTTCCGGCTCGGTACCGAGGATTCTGCCGGGAGGATTGGTGAGGGAAAACCGGTCTAAATCGCCTTGATAGGTTTCTCCGGCCAAATATTGAAAACGCCACGTGTACCCGGCAATAGAGGGATCCTCCGCCGGGGGTTCCCATCGCATCGTCCCGGTGTTGGAGGTGAGAAATCCCTGGTCATCTTCCTCGGGAGGGATGAAGGATACCGCTCCGGGCGGGGTGGTATCCCGGTGAAAGCCCAGGGTGACGGTTTCCGACCAGTTTCCTGCATAGTCCTGGGCGGCCAGGTTAAAAAACCAGTCGCCGACCCCCCGGACCGTCACCTCCGCCACCCTGTTCTGATCGAGAGTCATGAGCCGGCGGGGCGGGGTTTCCCCGGGGGTTCTGCCCCAGACGTAGCTGTAACCGGCAATTCCCGAGGAATCGGCGGGGGAATTCCAGCGAAGGGTAAACCGATCCTGGTTTGCCGGCCGGGAAGGCACAAAATCACTGCCCCGCAGGACCGGCGGGGCCGCCGAATGGTCCGGCACCAGCAGGACCAGCCGGGACCGGTCATCCTGTTCATTTTCCCAGAGCAGATGAAGATCTTCGTTGAAGGGGATAAAGGCGGCAAACTGGGAGTTTCCCCTGATCAGCAGGGTCATATCGAAGGATTCCCAAAACAGTGTTTCCCGCCGGGCCAGGATGACATGGTTATCCCCGGCCCGGTTGTCGAACCAAACCAGGTAGGTACGGTTTTGGTGGCTGATAAGCCGGGGACTCCAGCAGACATCCCTTCCCCGGGAGACCCTCTCGGGGGCCAGGGTAAACCGGCCGTCCCCGTCCATTTCGGCATAGAAGATTTGACTCTGCTGCCCCGCCAGATTCCGCTCCCAGGTCATGGCGAGTCGGCCGTCCATCACCGCCGGGAAGGGCCTCTGGTTGTCGTAGGCAAAGGGATCATCCCCCCCACCGTCGGCGGGGTCGGCAAACCGGGAAAGGTGAACCGGGGGGCCCCAGGTGCGGCCGCCGTCTTCGGAACTCTTCATGTAGATCTGAAAGGTAGAGATGGTGCCCAGATAAAACACGTACTCCCGGCCTTGGAAGGAAACGTGACGGGGAAGAAAGGTTCCTCTTACCCCCGGCTCGGTGCTCAGGGGCTGGAAACCGCTCCACTCGATTCCGTCCACCGAGTGGGCATAGGTTATCCCCAAGGAGCTGGCCACGCCGCTTACCTGGGTCTGGGTGGCGAAGAGCAGGAATTCCCCCCGGCGGGTCCGGAAAAATCGGGGGGAAACCCGGACCGGCAAGGGGGCGGTCACCGAAGCCTCCTGAAAAGACTCGCCCCCATCCCGGGAACTGTAAAGGTGGATCCGGTTGTCCGGCTCGGAAACCGCCACCCGCCCCGTCCCGTCGGAGGCCAAATCGGCACTGTAAAAAGGGATTTCTTCACCGGTATAGGAAAAGGGGCCTAGAAACCGCCGGTTTTCCCGCCAGGTCAGGCCGTCGTCACTCACCGCGAGGGACAAATATACCGCCGGGTCTTCTTCGTCTCCCCCCTCTTCCTGCCAAAAGACCATCATCTCGTCGCCGGATACGGCGGTCTGGGAAAACCGGGCTCCCTGGTTTACGATAAAAAGAGGATCCTCCCAGTAAAGGTCCTGGGCGGACAGAACGGGAACCGCCGCGGAAAATAAGAAGAGGAGAAGTACCAGGACAAACCTTCGGGCGGGCATCATTGGGCGGATTGAATCCTCTCTTTCAGCTCCAGGAGCCGGGTGTTGTTTCGATTATCCGGGTTCTCTAAAAGAATGTCCACCATAATCTGGGCCCGCAGGTAGTTCCCGGCGGTAAACTCCGCCACCGCCTCGGAATAACGCTGCTGATCCGCCGAGGAAAGGACCGTGGTGGTGGATCCTCCCATGGAAATAGCCACCGTATCTTTCAGCCTTATGGCGGCCTGGGAATTCGGATTCAGAGACAGGGCTTCGTCCAGGAAGGCCAGGGCCACGGGGAATTCGGTGCGGACATTATTGTTAACAATCTGCTGGGCCCGCTGGTAGAGTTCGTTGGCCCGGGCGATCTTGACCGGATCGGGGGGCCTCACCTTTATTCCCGTGGCAAACTCCGCCTCTTCGATGGCAGCCTGCAGGCCGGGATAGCGGGGTTCCAAAGCCTCCAGGTCCTTTAATTCCACATAGGCTTCCTGGGGGCTGACGGTTATCTTTTCCCGGGCCTCCAGAAAGTCTTTCCGGAAGAGCTCGGTAAAACCCTGGGGATCCCGCTGCTGGGCGATTTTTATGGTAAGAACCCGGGCATCCTTGTTGAAGGGAAAGAACTGCTGCACCAATAGCAGGTTTTGTTCGGCATTATCAAAGGCCACATCGGCCTCCCCGTCTTCTCCCGCCGCCAAGAGCCGCCGCCCTTTTTCATAGTCTTCGGTGGCCCGGTTGAGGTACTGGAACATCTCCGCGTAGAGCGGATCGGTACGCAGAATTTCCCGGCCCGTGGTCACCGAAAGGGCGGTCCGGGTCAACTCCAGCCAGTAAGTCACCTCCGGGTTGGGTTCCACGTTGGTATCGGCCCACCGGGTTTCCGCCCGGAGAAAGAGGTTGTTCGCCGCGGCAAATTCATTCTGGGAATAAAGGCTTTGCCCCTGGGTCAGATACTGCCGGACCTGCTGGATGACCAGACGGTTCTCGGCCTGACGGATTTCCTCAAAGAGGGCGGGTATTTCGTTGTCCCGGATCCGGCGGAGCGCCGGGTCTTCCTGATGGACCAGGGATTGGTCGAACCGGTCGGAAGCGGCGGTGAGCCGCTCTTTAGCCCCGGTGAACTCGCCCTGGTTCACCAGCCGCCGCGCTTCTGCGAGCCGCTGGTTTCCCTCCTGCCGGAACCGGTTGGCCAGGAAAATCTCCTGCTCCGCCCGGTCTTGGAGAGAGCTCACCTGGGAAGAAAGGGATGTGAGATCGCTGAGAAGTTCCTGCCCCTGGGCGTAGAGGGCGGCGAGGGCCGGATCCTCCCTAGAGGGTTCCGCCTCAAGACGGCGCTGAAAAGCCGTCATGGCCGTGGCGATGCGGTTGATCTCTTCCGGCATGGCGCCGAGAAGCGTCAAAGCCTGGTCGGGATAGGTAACCAGAATTTCCGCGTCCCCCAGGGTGAGGGGTTGACCATCCAAATACCCCCGGGCTTGGGACAACTGGTTCCCCAGGGTTTCCCGGGCGTCGAAGAGGGGATCCCGGTCGAATCCTTCCATATCGGCTAGCAGGGCGATCTCCCTGGTCCTGAAATTCGCCAGGAGGTTATTAAGGGCGGTCTGGGTAACCCGGGCCGCCTCTTGCCCGGCGGAAACCGGCTGTTGCGAGGACTCCGGGGCAGAGAGACCGGCGGAGGCATCGGCCCACCAGGCCCGCCGTTCCTCCAGGGCCTCCCGTTTCTGGCTCAACTCAGTCCGCACCGCCTGCCCCTGAAGATAGGTTTCCAGCGCCTCGGTGAGGAGGATCAGATCTTCCAGGGCTAGGCTATGGTCGATCATAAGGATAAAATCGCCGGCGGAAACATGGCGGAGGCGGTTCATCCGTTCCCGTTCCGCCAGGGTTGTGAGGAAGGCCTCCTCCCCGGCTTTCCCGCCCCTGAGGACGGCGGGGGGTTCTTCCCAAGCCGCCAGGGCTTCCAGGTTGAGGTCCGCCCAATCCCGGGATTCCTGAAGCAGCGCCCGGGCCTGATCCAATTGTTCGAGATCGTATTCCTGAAGTCCCGATTGGTACCGTTGGGCCAGCAAGGTCTCGGCATGGTCGTCCAGGTCGGCGACGGTGTCGGTCCAAAGCCGGCCCAGGGTACCGAAAATGCCCTCGCCCCCGGGGATTCCCGGCCGCCCCGAGATGAGGAGGGCCAGATATATGAGGTGATGAACCTCCTTGCCGTCTCCCCGGGATTGGCGGAGGCTTTCTTCATAGTCCAGGTAGAACCGGGCGGCGTCCTGAAGGTCCGTGAGCAAGGCCGATAACTCCGCCGCATCTCCTAAGACCGGCGAAAAGGCGTCGTTGTAGGCGATTCCGGGGGCCGCCAAGGCGGCGGTGTAGGTTTCAAGCTCTTGGGCCCGGTGTTCCGCCAGGGTGTCCCGGAGCTGATAGAACCGGTCTATCAAGATACGGAGCGCTTCGGTCTGCCGATCCGCCTGCTCCACCGCCAGGAGGCCGTAGCCTGCGTCTTCAAAGATATCCCGGCTCAAGGTGAAACCTTCGGTGTATTTCTCCACCGCCCCCCGGTAATCCCCCTGAACCAGAAGAGCCAGGGCGGCCTCCATGATCTGCTCCCACCGGTTACGGTTGTAAACGAACCCTGCGGTTTCCCGGGCCCGGATGATGGATTCCCGGCTCCTCTCATTAGGGTATGGGTCAAGCTCCTCCAGATCCTTGATGATGACATAGGCGTGTTCGAGGTCTTCTTCGAAGGTATCAA